>NZ_JAYMZR010000012.1:0-100168 GCF_035828615.1 Streptomyces sp. H27-D2
CCGGCCGGGACGCGGGCGCCCGGAGCCCCGCTGCCGGCCTCGGCCGCCGCCGTCTCCGCGGTGCTGCGCGCCTTCGGCCGCGCGCCGGACGAGCTGCCGGCCCGTACCGTCGTCTACGTCGGCGCCGACCGGCCCGCGGCCGATCTGGCCGCCGAGCACGAGGGCTTCCCGGTCCGCACGGCCTCCTCGCCCGGCCGGGCGCTGCGGCTCGCGCACCGCGAACTCCAGGCAGGGACCACCGACTTCGCCCTGGTCGCCGGGTTCGGCGAGCCGACGCCCGGCGCGATCACCGTGCACGCGCTGCGGCGCGCCGCCGAGGCCGTCGCGGACAGCGACAGCATCCTCGGCGTGCTCGACCTGCTGGACCTCACCGGTCCCGCGGCCGACCCCGATGACGCCCCGGTCGTCCGGCCGCTGCGGCACGGCGGACGCGCGAGCGCCCCCCAGGACGCCCCAGTGGTACGGCTGCTGCTCTGGTCGGGCCGTGACGAGAGCGAGGAGCAGCGGGTCCGCGGCGAACTGCGGCCGCTGCTCGCCGGTCTGCCCGCCGAGGCATTCCCCGGCCTGCCCACCGCCGTACCCTGCGGCCAGGCCCCCGGAGCGGTACGCGCCGCGGCCGTCACCACCGCCGCCGACGCGGCCCTCGCCGTCGACCGGGCCAAGGCCGTCAGGACGCGCGGCCCGCGGCCGGTCGCGCTGCTCTTCCCCGGCCAGGGCTCGCAGCACCTCGCGATGGCCGCCGGGCTCTACCGGCGCGAGCCGGTCTTCACCGCCGCCGTCGACGCGGTCCTCGACCTGATGGGCGAGGAGGGACCGGCGATCCGCGCCGACTGGCTCGGCTCCGCGACCTCGCCCGGCGCGCGGATCGGCATCGACGACGTACGGCGCGCCCAGCCGCTGCTGTACGCCGTGGACTACGCGCTCGGCTGCCTGGTCATCGGCTGGGGCGTGCGCCCGGTTGCGTTCCTCGGGCACAGCGCGGGCGAACTCGTCGCCGCGACGCTCGCCGGGGTGGTCTCGATGCCCGACGCCGTCGCCATGATGCGCGAGCGGGTGCGGCACGCGGTCCTCATCCCGCCGGGCGGCATGCTCGCCGTCGCCGCCTCCGAGGAGCGGCTGCGCCCGTACCTGCGCGGGGACGTGGCCATCGCGGCGGTCAACGCCAACCAGCAGACCATGCTCGCCGGTTCGACCGAGCCGCTCGCCGAAGTCGAGGCGCGGCTGCTCGCCGACGGCCACACCGTCGTCGTGGTGCCCGCGACCAGCCCGTTCCACTGCGAGGCGATGGCTCCGGCCGCCGACGCCGTGCACCAGGCGTACCGCGGTATCCGGCTGCGGCCGCCGACGCTGCCGTTCTACTCCGGCTACACCGGGGAACTGCTGCGCCCGGACGAGGCGCGCGACCCGCGCTTCTGGGCCCGCCAGCTCACCGACACGGTGTACTTCAAGCAGGCCCTGGAGCAGCTGCTCGCGGTCGACGACATGCTGCTGATCGAGGCGGGCCCCCGGCAGACCCTCACCTCCTTCGCGCTGCGGCACCGGGCGGTGCGGCTGCGCGCGAGCGCGGCGGTGCCGCTGCTCCCGGCCCGTCCCGGCGCGCCGGAGGCGGACCGCAAGTCGGTGCTCACGGCCGCGGCCCGGCTCTGGAACGAGGGGCACGATCTCGACCTGGACGCGGTGTCCCGGCTCTGGACCTGGAGCGCCGACGGCACCCCCGACCCGGCCCGGCAGGACGAGCGCGCCGCGCTCCGCCGCCCGGCCCTGCGCGCATGACGGCCGCCGGGGTATGGCGTTCGGTGTGCCGCTCGGTGATCGCGGCCGGCAGCATCTGGGTCTATGTGCCGCCGCTGGACGGCCCGGACGAGTTGTACGACCCTGATGACCCGGACACCTGGGGCGACTGGGATTACCGGGACTTCTGGGACGCTCCGAACGGCCCGCGCACGTCGCCGGCCGTCCTGGAACCCGCGGTCCGGGAACCCGCCGGTCCGCCCGGAGCGGTTCCCGCCGGCTCGCTGCTGTCGCGGTGATCCCGTGGCCGCGGTGACTCTCACCCCCGCGGACACGGAGACCCGCGACCTCGGCGACCCGGCGGGAACGGATTCAGCCGCGGATGGTGATCGGACCGGGCCCCGGCGTCGGGGGCGGTCCCGGCACGGGGCGCGGCGCCGGTTCCGGCCCCGGCCCTGGCGGCTGCGGCACCGGGTCCGGTGACGGCCCCGGCGGCGGCATCGGCGTCGGCCCCGGCACCGGTCCCGGCGCGGGACCGGGCTGCGGACCCGTCGGGTCCGGCGGCGGGGTCGGATTGGGCGGTACGGGGTCGGGAGTCGGTTGGGACATCAAGAACCTCCAGCCGGTCAGGTGGGTTTCCGGCGCATCGGCTTGTCTGACGCGTGCCCAGGCAGATCCGGTCCACTCATGGGCCCGCCCCGGGTGGGACGGTGTGCGAGGCGGCTGAACCGGCCGACGAGTGCGCGCCGGACAGCCCGTTACGTGAACTCAGGTGAAGAGCCGGACAGCCCCTCAGTGCAGAGACCCGACAGCCCTCAGGTGAAGAGCGGGTCCAGGCGCAGCGGCGCGACCTTGCCTTCGAGCATCGCGCCGAGCCCGCGCACCGCGCACAGATCGGGGCGGTCCGCGGTGTGCACCGGCATCCCGGTCGCCTGTCGGATCATCGCCTCCAGACCGGGCATCATCGCGCTGCCGCCGGCCAGCATGATGCCGCGCTCGACCAGGTCCGCCACCAGATCCGGCGAGCTGCGCCGCAGCACCACGCCGATCCCGTCCAGGATCGCGGTGAGCGGGGTGCCGATCGCCTGCCGTACCCGTTCCGGGTCGACGTGCACCATCCGCGGCAGCCCGCTGACCACGTCCCGGCCGTGCACCTCCGAGATGCCGGCCTCCGGGTCGGTGTTGCTCAGCACGAGGTGCAGCGGCCGTACGCCCTGGCTCGGCAGCATCAGCTCGTGCTGGAGCCGCAGGTGCTGGAGCACGGCGTGGTCGATCGCGTTGCCGCCCACCCCGATCGTCTCGGCGGCCACGATCGAGCCGAGCGAGAGGACCCCGACCTGGGTGGTTCCCGCGCCGCACACCACGATCATCGTCGCCTCGGGCTGCTCGACCGGCAGTCCGCAGCCCACCCCCGCCGCGATCGTCGTGTCCACCAGCTCGACCCGCCGCGCGCCGAGACCCATGAGCGTCTCGACGGCGGCCCGCTGGGCGAGCGGCTCGCTGCCGTACGGGGTGCAGACGGCGGCCCGCAGCGTCGGCCTGCGCCGCCAGGCCCTGCGCAGCTTTTCGCCGAGGAGCGCGCGCAGCATCCGCTGGGCCATGTCGATGTCCACCACCGTGCCGCCCGAGATCGGGCGGACGACGCGGATGTAGCCGGGCGTGCGGCCGTCCATCTGGGAGGCGGCCGCGCCGACGGCGATCAGCGCTCCGGTGCGCACGTTGACGGCGGCCACACTGGGTTCGTCGACGACCAGTCCTCTCCCCTTGATGTACACCCTGGTCCTGGCCGAACCGAGATCGACGGCGACGGAGCAACGAAGCAACTGTTGAAGGCTGAGCGTCACAGCGGGTCCTCCCCTGTGGGTTGGCGCGGCCGAGCGGCCGCTGCGGTCGCTCATGACGTCATCCTGTTCCGGCGGGGCCCCGGCCGCCTGCTGGGATGCGCCGGTCGGGGGAGTGCGGCAGCGGACGCCTCATCAGGCGGGCCGCGGACCAAACCCCGTTACGGAGCGCCGCGGCGGCCCGCGTCTCCAGCCCGCCGGCCGCCCCCCGCTGTCCCCGTCGTCCCCCGCCGTCACCCCTCGTCGTCCACGAACCGCAGGTCCTGGAGGAGCCCCCAGGTGAATTCGGCGACGCAGTGGCGCACGAGACCGTCGGCGTCCGGCGCGCGGAACGCGAGCCGCCAGCGGGTCGGCGCGCTGCCCTCCATCGGCCGGGCCGGCGCGAAGGCGCGGGCGACCTCGTCCACCGTCGCCGACCAGGGCCGCAGGTCCTCGACGGTGCGCAGCGGGGGAGCGGCGGCCTGCGGGGCGCGGATCAGCCATTCGTTCCAGACCGCGCCGTTCGGAGCGGCGAGGACCTCGAACCGCAGCTCCGGCCAGAGCGGCAGCGGCCAGCTCAGCGCCTCGCAGCTCAGGTCGCCGATCTCGCGCGTGGCGGTGGCCCCGGGCGGGCCCAGCACCGACCGGTAGCGGGTCACGGCGGCGCGCTGCCGGGGCGAGCGGACCATCGCCTGCCAGCGCCGGTTGGCCTCCCGCATCGCGGGCCGGTCGGCGCCCAGCTCGCGGAGCGCGTCCTCGACGAGGCCGGGATGGTGGTCCGCCATCCGCCGCAGCAGCACGAGCTGGAACTGCGCCGGGCCGAAGGGCGCGGGCGGCGGCGACGCGGACGAGCGGGACGACGGGGGGACGGGAGCGGGGCTCATCCCGCCATGGTCGCGCAGCGGGGCGCGGCCGTGCGGACGATGATGCGGAGAGTGGCGCGGAGAAGGGCGCGGAGAGTGGCGCGCTTCCGGCCGGTCAGCCGCCGCTGCCGGGGCGGCGGGCGTCCGGGAGGAAGAGCACCGAGTTGACGTAGCGGCGGCGGCGCGGTGCGAGCGTGCGGCGCAGCAGGCCGTGCTCGGCGACATGGGCGGTACGGGACTGATGGGCGGCCAGGTCGAAGTCGCCCAGCGGCAGCCAGTCGCGGCCCGGCAGCACCCAGCCCCGGTAGCCGCAGGACTCGATCAGCTCCAGGACGGGTGCCAGCGGCTGGATGCGTACCTCCAACTCCACGAACAGGGACGGTCGTTCGCGCAGGATGGTCTGCTCGGCGCCGCGCAGCACCGCGAGTTCGCTGCCGTCCACGTCGATCTTGATGAGCGTCACGGCGGCCAACGCGAGTTCGTCCAGCGCCAGGCACGGCACGCTGAGCGTCGTGTCGTGCAGCTCGCGGCGGACGAGCGAGGAGACGCCCCGGTCGCCCCGGCCGCCCGGCGGCAGCCACAGCGTCGCGTTGCCGGAGTGGTCGGTGGCCGCGGCTTGCAGGATCTCCACGTTGGCGGGAGCGGTGGCGGTCAGCAGCCGGGCCAGGTGCGGTACGGGCTCGACCGCGATCACCCGGTCCGCGCGCCGGGCCAGCCGCCGGGACCACGGCCCGTACCAGCCGCCGACGTCCAGCGCCGTCCCGCCGTGCGGGCAGAAGTCGGCCAGTCGGCGCAGCTCCGGCTCGAAGCGCGGGTACAGCCGTGCGGCGGCGCCGGTGACCAGCCGGGGCGGCAGGTGCGGGCCGAGCCTGGCGGCGAGGGTCACAGCCGGCCCTGGCGGTCCGGGCGCTGTTCGATCCTGTCGATCCGGGCGAGCAGCCGCTCGTGCTCGGCGTCGGGGACCTGCTCGCCGGAGGAGGGCAGCAGTTGCGGG
This sequence comes from Streptomyces sp. H27-D2, assembly GCF_035828615.1. Lineage (NCBI taxonomy): Bacteria > Bacillati > Actinomycetota > Actinomycetes > Kitasatosporales > Streptomycetaceae > Streptomyces > Streptomyces sp. H27-D2. Next base: position 5,409 of record NZ_JAYMZR010000012.1, read on the forward strand.
ATGCCGTCGAGGATCGGATAGCGGCGGTGCAGGCGTGGGTTGTACAGCATGTTGTCCGGCATGAGCAGGGTGAGCGGGCCCTTGTCGAGGGGGCAGGCGAGGATCTGCAACAGCGGGTCGTCGGGGGTCATGACTCGGCTCTCTCCTGAGGGGCGGCCTGCGGGATGGCGGCCCGCGGGATGGCGGCCTGCGGGATGGTGGCCGGTGGGGTGATGGCCTGCGGGACGAAGGGGGCGGGCGGCGGTCCGGGGGCCGCTTCCAGCGGGAGGGGCCCGGGCGCCGTGTGCACCGCCGCCGGGACCGGTTCGTCGTGCCGGGGCAGCGCGAGCAGTACGGACACGGCCAGCACCGTGCCGCCCAGCCGCAGCGCGAGCCGTACCGGGTCGTCGGGCAGCGGTTCGTCGAACGTGAAGGTGCCGGACGCGACGGTGAACACGCAGGTCACCGTCGTGCACACCGGGACGATCAGCGAGGCCCTGCAGCGTTGCAGCGCGGTCTGCGAGAGCACCAGGCCGGTGGCCCCGGTGAACAGCAGCAGATACGGGTACGGCGAGGCGAGCAGGTCGAGGGCCGCGCTCCCGACGCCGTCCGGCCCCGACAGGCCGTGCGGGAGCAGCCCGGAGACGCCCTTGACGGCCAGCGAACTCACCCCGTACAACAGCCCCACCGCGACCCCGTACGGCACCCCGTTCGACGGCAGCCGGTGCCGGTGCCGGGACCGCCGTTCCGCCGCGCGGTACAGCCACAGCCCCAGCGCGAGGGAGGGCAGGCAGACGGCGAGCAGCACGGCGGTCGGCGCCGAGCGGCTGATCGACTCCGAGCCGCCCCGCAACGACGCGACGACCATCAGCAGCGCGACCAGGATGGCCGCCACCCCGCCGCGCTCCCGCAGCGTGGGCCGCTCGCCCAGGACGAGCGAGGAGAGCAGCAGCAGAAGGACGAGGCCGGAGACGAAGATGCCCTGGGCGGCGGCGATCGGCAGCGTGCGGTAGACGGCGAGCTGAGCGGCGAAGCCGAGGGCCAGCGCGACCGAGCCGCCGATCCACAGCGGGCTGCCCACCAGCAGCCGGACCACCCGGGCCGGGTGGCCGGTGCTGAGCGGCGGCAGCGCGGAGAGGGCGCGCTTCTCCAGGATGAAACCGGTGCTGTAGAGGACGTTGGCGAGCAGCGCCGCCGCCACACCCCAGAGCACGGCTATACCTTCGAACGCCGGTCGTGGCCGGGGCCGTGCGGGCGCGGGGCGTCCGCCAGGGGGCGCCGGGCGTGCAGGAGCAGGATCGAGGCGAGCGACGGTATCCGGCACGCGGCGCGGTCCAGCGGGCGCAGCGCCCGCGGCACCCCGTGGAACGGCGCTCCGGCCAGGCTCACCACCTCGAAGCCGGACGCGCCGACGAGGCCGCGCAGCGCGCGGGCGGTGCTCAGCCGCAGGTGGCCGACCACCTGGCTGCCGGGCCGGCCGTGGATGCGACGCATGCTGACCTCCGAGAAGACGGGCTGGATTCCGGCGAGGAGCAGGCCGCGGTTGTACCAGGCGGCCAAGTTCGGGGTGGAGAGCATCAGATGGCCGCCGGGGCGCAGCACACGGCGCAGCTCGTCCAGCGCCGAGTCCGGGTCGACCAGATGCTCGATGACTTCGCTGAACAGGACGGCGTCGGCGGACGCGTCGGCGAACGGGAGCCCGCCGCCGCTGAGTTCGCCGCGCACCACGTACGGGACGCGGGTCGTCGCGCGGCGCAGCGCGTCCTGCGACCAGTCGACGCCGACGAGGCGGTGGCCGGCCAGGAACCGCGCCGCGACGGCCGCGGCGGAGCCGTCGCCGCAGCCGATGTCGAGGATGGTCGCGGGGGCGCCCGGTGCGGCGTTCGCGGCGGAGGCCGCGAGGGCTTCGGCGAGGATGCGGGCCTGACGGCTGCTGCGGGCGACGCCGGAGGCGACCGGGACGGCCGGATTCTCGTAGAAGTCGTTCAAGGGGCGGTGGGGGGTGACGGGTTGGCAGGGGCGGGTTGGCTCGTCGGGGGAGCCGGTCGCGCGGGTCGCGTCGGACGCGCTGGTTCCTGCGGTCCTGCTGGTCCTGCTGGGTCCGCCGGTCCTGCCGGTTTCGTCTGTTCCACCGGCTGCGCCCGGCCCGTTGGATTCGTTCAGCTCGTTCAGCCCGTCCGGCCCGTCGTGGCTGCCGGGGCCGCCCAGCCCGTCGGCGGGAGCGCGGACGCCATGCGTGCCCTGGGCATAACTGGTGCCTCTGGCACCATGCGCACCGCCGGAGCCACGGATCATGACGGACTCCATGAAGTCGCGGCCAGCGACCGGCTGAAGATCGCGCCCAGCGTCGCCCCCGCCTCGTCGTCCAGCAGCGCCCGCGACCAGCGCAGGGCGACGTGCAGCCGTCCGTCCACGGAGACCGTGGTGACCGTCAGCCCGCGCGGCATCCGGGCGGGGGCGGAGAACCAGACCGCCGTGGGCAGCCCCGCGTCGCCGAAGTCGAGCGGGTAGGCGATCCGGCCGATGTTGCTGACCAGGGTGGTCGACGCCCAGGGCGCGGCGACCCGGCGCACGCCGCGGGTCAGTGTGCCGCGCAGGCCGACGGGCAGTACGGGCGCGGTGAGCAGCGCGCCCGCCGGGCCGAGTTGGGCGCGGGGCGCGGCCTTGAGCGCGCGGGTGCGTTCGGCGGTGCGGTGCAGCAGCCGGGAGACAGCCGCCGGGTGCGGTGTGTCGGCGGTCAGCAGGGTCGCGTCCGCCCGTTCCTCCGGCCCGAAGCCGACCTCGACCAGCCGGGTGCCGTTCCCGATCGGCATCTCGGTGGTGCCGCGCGGGCGGTCGTCCACGGGCATGGTGATCCGCACCGGGCTGCTGGGCCGGTCGTGCAGCCGGTTCCAGCGCGCGGACATCAGGCAGGCAGCGACCAGGAGTTGATCGTTCACGGTGTACGGCACGGGGGTGACCGTGGTGCGGGGCGGCCGGGCCGGTACGGGGAGTTCGAGCAGCCGCATGGCGTTGCCGACGCGGGCGCGGTGGGTGTCCGGGGCGATACGGGCGGGGCGGGTCAGCCCGAGGCCGGGGGTGGAGGAGGGCGCGGGGACGGCCGTGGGGCCGGGGTACGGCGCGACGGCCGGTGTGTCCGCGGGGGCTTCTGGGGGCGGGGAAGCAGCATGCCCCGTACCGCCGTTGGGGCCGCCGCGCGCGTACAGCTCCGCCGCCGTGGCGAGGATGCGCAGGCACGCGGGGCCGTCGAGAGCCGTGTGGTTGATGGTGATGACGAGAACCGTGCCCTCGCCCTCGCCCGTGGCCCCGCCCACGATGGCTTCGAGCCGTATCGGCGGGGCGGAGTCCAGCGGCGGGCAGATGGCGAGCGCCCGCTCCCTGGCCGTGGCGAGCGCGTCGGGGCCGGGCTTCGGGAAGCTCACCGGGTCGGTGTCCGGCGCGCCGGTGAGCTGCCACTCGTAACGCCGACGCCACCAGGACCCCGGGACCTCGCGCATCAGCACGCGCGGGTGCCGGCGCAGCGCTTCGCCGAACGCGGCACGCAGCCGGTCGGGTTCGAGCCGGCCGGGGAGGTGCACCTCGATGTGGACGGTCTCCGGCTCCTCCTCCTGCGCGCAGTGGCGGGTGACCTCGTCCACCGTCGGGAACGGAATGCGGTGGACGCGGGGGGTCCCGGGCCGGTTGTGAAGTGCGGTCATCAGCTGTCGGGTTCCTTCCTGTCGGCGATCGGCGGGGTGTCGGGCCGGGGCGGCGGGGCGTGGGGTGGTGCGAGGGGTGGTGCGGTCGGCGGCGGCTCGGTGCCGGGTGTCCCGCCGGGTGCTCCGCCGGGCTTCCCGCCGGATGTCCCGCCGGATGTCCCGCCGGATGTCCCGCCGGATGTCCCGCCGGATGTCCCGCCGGATGTCCCGCCGGATGTCCCGCCGGGCTTCCCGCCCGGTGCCCCGGCGTGCGGAGTCCGGCTCCCGTCCCCTTCGACCCCGGCGGCTCCCGACGTTTCCGTCGGCGCCTCCTCGGCTCGTTGGGACTCGGGCGGCCCTTCCCGCTCCGACTCCTCCCGCGCTCCGGCCGCGCCGAAGCCGGTCGTCCCGGTCATCCCAGCCCTCCCGGCTGTACCTCCCGTACCTCCCGTACCTCCCGTAGCTCCCGTTCCTGCGGTGCCTCCGGCACCCTCCGCACCCACCCGTGCCCGTCCGCCCCCCGGCGGCGCCGTCACCAGTGCCGCCACCAGCGCCAGCAGCGCGAACACCTGGGCCGTCGTGCTGAACGCGCCCCGGTCCGAGGCGATCGGGTCGCCCGCGCCGAAGGCCGCCGCGATGCCGGCCCCTGTCATGGCAATTAGCGCGATCGGGACCAGAAGTCCATGCCGGAAGCGGGCGAGCAGCGCCAGCGCGGGCGCCAGCAGGGCCAGCAGGCCGGCGATCGGGATCAGCACCGCGGTGAGCGCGACCGTGCCCAGCAGCCAGGACGGCGCGGGCGGCTCCGGCGGCGGGGTGCTCTGTTCGCCGCGGCGGCGGCGGACGAGGGCCAGCGCCAGCAGGATCACGATCCCGGCCGCGCCGCCGATCAGCGCGGCCTCGTACGTGCGGGCCGGGCCGTATTCGAGCTTGACGGTGCCGCCCGCTCCGGCCGGCACCAGCCAGGCCTGCTGCCAGCCGTCGAGCCGCAGCGGCGTCAGCTCCTTGCCGTCGAGGGTCGCCTTCCAGCCGTCGTTGGCGTTCTCGTACGTCTGGAGGTACGCGGCCGAACCGGGGGCGACGCTGACGCTGCGGCGGTCGCCGGCCCAGTCGCGCGCGGTGACCGCCCGCTGGGTCGCGCCGGGTTCGGCGGCCTCGCCGCGGCTGAGGGTGACGTCGGTGAGGGCCAGCGGCCCGGCGTCGCCCGCCTCGACCCGGTGGCGGCCGGCGGCGAGGGGGAGTTCGTCGTCGCCGCAGAGTTCGACACGGACCGGGGTGCGCCCGGTCAGGTCACGGACCCGGCCGGCGGCCTTCGTCGCGTGCAGCGTGCCGTCGACCGCGAGCATCGGGCCCTGGCCGCACGGGAGCGAGAAGCGGGCGGTCGGGGAAGGGGGCTTGGCGCGCAGGTTGTCGAGCGCGGGGACGTACACCTCGCTGAGTCCGACCGGCAGTTGCAGGTCCTGGTCGGCGATCGGGTTGTGCACGGTGAGCGGCTTGACCTTGCTGATGGTGATGTCGAGCCGGTCGGTGGTGATCGGGTCGAAGCGGGCCTGGCCGTTCTCGTCCACCCCGGCGGTCACCGCGCCGTCCGGGGAGCTGATCTGGACCTCCTCGGGGCGGGTCGAGACGCCGCCGGCCGCGGCGAGCACGATCTCGTCGATCTCCCGCTTGCCCGGCCAGCTCAGATGGATCACCGGCCGGTCGCCGGCGATCCAGGCGGTGGTCAGGTCGCCGTCGACGAGGTTGCGCGGGCTGAGCGCGTAGCCGGAGCGGCTGGTCGAGTCGGCGGTGGCGGTGATCCGCCTGCGCTGCTCGGGCGCGACCCGGTCGATGAGCTGGTCCAGCTCCGCTCCGGGGACGGCCAGGGCCTGGCCGCTGACCTTGTAGTCGTCCTCGGCGGACGTACGGAACTGCCGGTGCAGCCCGGCCTCCGCGGAGGCCGGGGACAGCCCGCCGGGGTCGCTGCCCCGGTGCAGCGAGATCACATCGGACTCCTCGCTGTCGGCGGGCAGCGCGAGCAGCCGGGTGACCTGCACACCGGGGACGCTCACCTCGGAGAAGCCCGCTCCGGACAGGCCGGGGCGCGGCTCCTGGGAGGCGAGCACGGTGATCTTCAGCCACTTCGCCGGTCCCTCCGGCGACTTGACGGACTGCCGGGTGCCGTTCGGCTGCAACGGGCTGTCCGCGGACCCCTGGTCGGTCTGCACCCGGACCATGGTGGGCGCGGCCCGCATCCCGTCGCCGGGCAGCGGGGTCAGTTCGATCGACTGCGGTACGGAGGTGTCCTGGGTGAAGTCGACGCGCAGCCACTGGCCGACCGGGCTGCCCGCGCTGCCTTCCGCCCACGCGGTGTCCGGGTTGCCGTCGAAGGCGTTCGCCGGGTCGTACTGCGGCAGTTGGAACAGCCAGTTGCCGCTGGAGGAGGCCGTCACCGACTCGGCGCCCCGGAAGACGGCGGTGCTCTGGTGCCGGATGCCCTTGGTGGGCAGCAGCTGCTTGGGCTTCTCGCCGGGGTTCTGGAGACTGCCGGAGTGGTTCTTCTCCTCGGCGGTGTAGGTGTACGAGGTGCTGGAGTTGACCAGCCCGAAGCGGGTGTCGGCGCGCCGCAGGCCGTCCGCGCCGATCCGCAGCGGCGGGGTGCCGATCCCCGGGTGGTTGTCGCCGGTGAGCACGGCGGGGCGCTTCAACAGCTCCGGGTCGGACGAGAGTTGCAGCAGCGCCTCGGGGCCGCCGCTGACCTGGGCGGTGTCGGCGACATTGCGCAGCGCGACGGGGCCCGGCCGGGACGCGGCGTCCGCACCGCTCGGCTCGTAGATCTCGACGGCCTGCTGGCGCGGGAAGATGCCCTGCACCTGGAGCGGGGTACCGGCCGGGATGCGACCGCCGGTGAGCAGCGGGCCGAAGCCCTTGACCTTGCGGTAGCCGGACGCCTCCAGGGTGCGCTTGACGGTCTGCGGCGGCACATAGCCGATCTGGTCGGGGTCGAGGTCGTTGCGTACGACGACGTCATACAGCCCGGCGCGGGCCAGGAAGGCGGACAGGCCCGGCACGTCGGTGCCCGAGGTGAGGGCCGCCTCGACGGCGTCCATCGCGCGCCGCGAGCCCGCGGTGCCGAACGGGACGTAGTCGCGCTGCGCCCAGCGGGACTCGGCGAGGACGTCGAGGGGCTGGTCGATGGGCGAGCCCCAGGTGTAGATGCCGTGGGCGGTGGCGGGCACGACCAGCGCCCGGCTGTCCGGGGAGTTCTTCTCCAGCCAGTCGGCGGCGTGCGACCAGTGGCCCGGCAGCTTCTTGAACGGGCCCGGTTGCAGGATGTCGCCGTTGACGTAGGGCAGCGCCAGCCCCGGCAGCACCAGCAGCGCCGCGAGGGCGGGGACCAGCCGGCGGCCGGGCAGTGGGCGGGTGCCGCGCCGCATGGCCAGTACGGCGGTGAGGTGTGCGAGGCCGAGCGCGAGGGCCAGCGCCAGGCCGGGCTGGAACTTGTAGATGTTGCGGAAGGGGCTCGCCCAGCTGTCGAACCAGCCCTGGACCGCGCCGTGGAAGGGGGCGCCGAGCGCGCCGCCGTACCCGGCCAGGGTGATCAGCGCGATAGTGAGCACGGTGAGCACCAGCCAGCGCCGCTCGGGCAGGTCGCGGCGGGCGAGCCCGGCCAGGCCCAGCGCGGCGGCGAGCGCCGAGCCGAGGACGGCGAGCGCGGAGGTCGCGACGGTCCATCCGGCGGGCAGCCAGGGCTCGCCGACGTTGAGGTAGGCGACCCAGTTGCCCGCGCCGCGCAGCAGTTCGGTGCCGGACATGGTGCCGGTGGTGTTCTGGGCCTGCTCGATGTACGGCATGAAGTTCTCGCCGTGGATGCCGAGCAGCAGCAGCGGCACCACCCACCAGGCGGTGGCGAGCAGCACGCCCGGTATCCACCAGGCGATCAGCGCGCGCTGCCGGGGACCGCGCGGCCGGCTCAGCAGGTACAGGCCCACGGGCAGCAGCGAGGCGAGTGTGGAGGCGGCGTTGACGCCGCTCATGAACGGGATCAGCAGGGCGGAGCGGGCGGCGGCGACGCGCGCGGACAGCGTGGCCGAGGTCAGCGGGAGCAGCACCCAGGGCAGGAACGCGCCGGGCAGCGCGGCGGCGGAGGTGGAGCCGACGACGATGCTGAACACCGGCCACAGCGCGTAGCAGACGGCGGCGAGCAGCCGGGTCGCGGGCGAGCCGACGCGCAGCCGCTCGGCGAGCCGCAGCGCGCCCCAGAACGCGACGCTGACGATGATCGACAGCCACAGCCGCTCGGCCAGCCATACCGGGAGCCGGACGAGGTCGGCCAGCGCGTAGAAGGGCAGCATCGGGAAGCTGTAGCCGATGTACTGGTCCGAGATGCCGCCGAAGCCCGCCCGGTCGTGCCACAGCCCGCCGAGGTCCGAGAGGAACCCGAACGGGTCTCCTGCGACGCCGAGTTTGGTGTCGAAGGTCATTTTGCCCGGCGAGTGGGCCAGGAAGGCGACGAACACGGCGGCCCAGAAGCCGAGCAGCCAGCGCCGGCCGCGCGGCCGGTCGGGCGCGGGCGCCGCGGCCGGCGCCCCGCCCGGGTCCGGGCTGCCCGGCGAGCTGGACGTGTTCAGCGTCTGGGTACTCATGGACACCGCCGGAGTATGAGGAGGAGGTTCCAGGTGATGACTTCGCGGACGCCGGGCACCCGGGTGACGGCCTCCGCGAGGAACGGCCAGTAGCGGGAGCGCGCGCAGACCACGGCCACGTCGTCCCGGGCGCGCACCTGCCGCAGCGTCGCGCCCACATGGATCTTGAAGAGGTTCTCGTCGAGGGTGTGCTTCGCGTCGCGGCCGGTCCGCCGCCGGTAGCGCTCCCTGGCCCGCCGCGCGCCGAGGTAGTGCCAGGGCGACATCTCGTGACCGCCCCACGGGGAGAGCCAGTTGGTGAACGAGACGTAGATCAGCCCGCCGGGCCGGGTGACCCGTACCAGCTCGCTCAGGAAGGTCTGCGGGTCCTGGACGTGCTCCAGGACGTTGGAGGAGAAGCACACGTCGGCGACGCCGTCCGCGAGCGGCAGCAGATAGCCGTCGGCGACGACCGCGCCGGCCGGCGCCCTGCCGCGGGCGCTCAGCTCGCCGAGGTCCGGCTCGAAGAGGTAGCCGTACGCGCCCCGGCGGCGGAACTCGTCGGTGACGTGTCCGCTGCCGCCGCCGACGTCGATCACCACCCGGCCGGCCAGCGGGACATAGCGCGCGACCTGGGCGACGGCGTCGCGGGCGAGCAGGCCGTAGCAGTGGTCGGGGTCGCTCTGTTCACGGGTGAAGGCGCGCAGCAGGCTCGCGGACCGTCGCAGCGAAGGGTCGCGCACCGCGCGTCACCGACCCGGCAAAGCCGGCGCGGAAACGGCCGCTCGGTGGTTCAGATACGCCTCGGCGGCCACCGCCCGGAAGCTGCGGACCGTGCCCGACCAGCGGAAACGGGCGGCGCGCAGCCCGGCGGCGGCGCCCATCGCCTCGCGCCGCGCGGGGCTGAGCGTGAGCGCGCACCAGGCGGCGGCGAAGGAGCTCTCGCCGCGCGCGAGGACGCCGGTCACGCCGTCGTCCACCGAGTCGCGCAGGCCCGGGATGTCGAAGCCGACGGCCGGGGTGCGGCGGGCGGCGGCCTCCATGACCACCAGACCCCACCCCTCGACCAGCGACGGGTGGAGCAACAGCCAGGACTGACAGAGCAGTCGGTGCTTCTCGGCTTCGGAGACCCGGCCCGCGAAGACGACCCCTGGGCCCGCCATGGCTTCGAGCCGCCCGCGCTCGGGACCGTCGCCGACGATGACGAGCCGCCCGCCGGTGACCGGGCGGACCCGCTCCCACAGCCGCAGCAGCAGATCGATCCGCTTGTACTCGACGAGCCGGCCCATCGCCAGGAACAGCGGCTCGGGGGCTCTGGGCAGCAGCGGACCGGGCTCCTCCACTCCGTTGTGCACGAGTCTGATCCGGCTCCTGGGCACGCCGAGGTCGCGCAGCGCGGTGGCGGTGGAACCGGAGACGGCGACCATCAGATTGCCGCGGTGGGTGTCGGCGAGCGCCCAGTGCTCCAGCCGGCGGCCGAGCCGGGCGGCCGGCGCGGGGAAGCGCATCCGCCACAGGTCGGTGTGCACATGGTTGACCAGGCAGAGCGTCGGCCCGCGATGCCACAGCGGAGCCAGATAGGGCATCCCGTTGCAGACCTCGACCAGCAGATCGCAGTCGCCCACCTGGCGGGCGAACTCGCGCCGGGCGCGCAGGAAGTGGCCCGCGTCGCCGCCCGCGGAGACGACCCGGTAGTCGCGGAACGCGGCGGGTCCGCCGCACAGCAGGGTCACCTGGTGGCCCTGGGCCGTGAGCCCGTCGGCGATCCGGTCCACGAGCAGTTCGGAGCCGCCGGCGGCGGGGTTGCCGAGGTCGCGGCGGGCGAGGAAGACGATCCGGCGGGGCAGCGCCGGGGGGCCGGGCGGCGGGACGGGTCGTACGAGGGGGTGCGGGGACAGCTGAGCGGACAGCTGAACGGATGGTTGAGCGGACAGGGGTACGTGCTGGGGCATGCGCGCTCCAACTCGTGTGAGGGTGCGGTACGAGTGGGGGTGGACTCCGTGTTCCTGGACTGTGCTGAGGTCCGTTTCCGGAGTGTGCCGAGGTGCGGTGCGGGTGCCGACCGGGCGGTGCGGCTGGTTGAGCGTGCGACCGGTTGTGTATGGGGTTGGTAGTTTTCGCCGCCCGGTACGCCCCGGCTACTCACCGGGATGACAACTTCGGACCGTATTTCAGCTGACACTTCGTCACTTCATGCGCCCGCCGCAGATTTCAACTGCTACGACGCCTCCCTCGCACCAGCAGCACCACACCGGCCCCGGCCAGCAGCGCGCCGGCCAGCGTCCCGGCCGTCGGCGCGGTCTCGCCCACCAACCGCAGCCGGTCGCTGTCGGACGAGGCCAGGTCCACCTGCTGGCGCTGGGTCTTGTCGGTGAACTCCAGCCCGTCGCCCTGCAACAGGATGACCTTGTCGCGCTTGCCTCCGGGAGCCCGCAAGGTCTTCTTCGGCGAGATCTTCGCGTTGACGATGCGCCCGGTGCGCCGGTCCACCACCAGCTCGATCTCGGGGTTCGCGTACCACTCCTCGGCGAGCACCTGGCCCTGCTTCGGCCGGTCCACCAGCACCCCGGGCACCTGCCGGGTACCCGTCTTGGTGGCCGGCACCTGCCCGGTGAACCGGTAGCCGCCGTACCCCTGGACCCTGGCGGAACCGTCGAAGCGGAGCGGGACGGTCGCGCCCAGCGTGTTGTCCCACCAGCGGTAGGTCCGCTTGCGCACGTCGAAGGGGAACTTCAGGTACGCGTCGCCGGCGAACGGCGTCGGCGACTCGTCGCAGCAGTGCACCGGCGCGTTGGTGCGCCGGTCGGTGACCCACCGCTCGGTGGTCCACTGCAACGACCTGCGCGGGTCCTTGAGCGGCAGCGTGCGCGGCGTGTCGATCGCGGTCGACACGTCCCAGACCGCCCGCCCGCTGCGCTCGCTGTCGGCCACATCGCCCAGCACCCGGCGGGTGATGGTCAGTTTCTGGTCCTTCTTCGTCTCGACCGCGTCGGCGTCGAAGTAACTGCCGGTGCCGGTGAAGACCGTGGTGACGTTCACATCGATCGGCGTGCGCTTGGCCCGTGGCTCGACGTACCAGGCCAGCAAGGGTGCCAGGACCAGCAGGAAGACACCGGTTCCCAGCAGAATCAGCGACAGGGGTGAGGCGGTACGGCGCATACGGGTACTCCGAAGGGCGAAGGGAGTAGTGCACGTGCGTATGGGCCGGGAACCGTAAGCCCATACTTGACAGGTCGTCAATCCTGTCTCCACACTCGGCAATTCAGACCGGGCCGGGCCGGTGCGCAGCCACAGAGAGGTTCGCCGCGCCATGCCCAGAGTCCTACCCGCCGTTCTGACCTGCTTGGCCGCCGCCGCGCTCGCGGTCGGCGCCGCCTTCGGAATCGTCGCCGCGCTCAACGCGACCCCGGATCAGCCGAATGTGCCCCTCGTCACCTTCGAATCGAGCACGCCCCAGCGCTGACCGCCCCCAGGGAGGAAGCCGTGGCAGGACCGGCCGTGACCGCGCCCCCGCCCGCACCCCGATCGGCCTGGCACGACGTCTCCCCCATGCGGGTGCGGAGGTTCGTCGCGCTGGCCCGCGACGAGGTGCCGGACCTGGCCCAGGAGATCCTGCGGGAGATCCGCCGCGAACATCCGCACCTGCCGCTCGTACTCGACGAATCCGGCGAGCCGCGGGCGCTGGTCGGTATCCGGCGCGCTCTCGAACACTTCCTGGACCACCTGACCTCGGGGCCCGACCGGCCGCAGGTGCACCACCGGGTGTTCCAGGAGTTCGGCCGCGGCGAAGGGCTGCAGGGCCGCACCCTCGACTCGCTGCAAGCCATGTACCGGCTCGGCGTCCGGCTCGCCTGGCGGCGGCTCGCCGAGATCGGCCAGCGGGTCGAGATCCCGCCGCCGGCCATGTACGAGCTCGCCGAGTCCGGCTTCCAGTACCTCGACGGTCTCGTCGACGAGACCGTGCGCGGCTACGCCGAGGCCGCCGCCCGGCAGGCCGGCGAACGGCTCCGGCTGCAACGACGGCTGCTCGACCTGCTCTTCGCCGAGCACCGCTCCGACCCCGCCGAGGCCCTCGCCGAACGCGCCGCCCGGATCGGCTGGCCGCTGCCCGAGCAGGTCGCGGTCGCCGTGCTGCTGCGGCCCGCCCGGGAAGCGATGGCCCCGGCCGTGGGCCAGGGCGTCCTGCTGGACATGGAGCCCGAGCAGCCGCGCATGGTGGTGCCCGAGCCGACCGCCGCCGGGCGCGCGGAGCTGCTGCGCCGCAGCATGGCGGGCTGGTCCGGCGCGATCGGCCCGCCGGTGCCGCTGCACCGGGCCGTCAAGTCGCTGCGCTGGGCCGCCGCCGCGGTCGCCCTGATGGAGCGGCGGCTGCTGCCGGCCGGCCAGCTGCTCCAGTGCACCGAGCACACCGAGGCGCTCGTGCTGCTGCCGCCGGAGGAGCTGATCGAGGACCTGGACCGGCGGCTGCTGGCCCCGCTGGCCTACTGCGGCCCCACCCATGGCCGCCGGCTCGCGGAGACCCTGCTCGCCTGGCTGGAGAGCCGGGGCGGCGCGCCGGAGGTGGCGGCCAGACTCGGCGTGCACCCGCAGACCGTGCGCTACCGGCTGCGGCAGATCCGCGAGCTGTGGGGCGACGAGGTGGACGACCCGGACCGACGCTTCGAGCTGGAGCTGGTGCTCAGGGCGCGACGGCTGCGCGGCGAGCTGGCCGCGCGGCTGCCGTGAGGGCGGGGCGTGGGGGAGGGGCGTGGGGGCGACGGGCTGTCGGGCAGGGGCGCACGCGGTTCGGCCGGGCTCGATGCGGCCGGCTCGGCCCTGCCCTGCGCGGCTCAGCCCGGCTCTATGCCCAGCATCCGCTTGAGCAGGTCGCGCAGCACGGCGCGCTCCAGCTCGGTGAGGCCCGCCAGCGGCTCGCGCGCGAAGTCGAGTGAGCCGCGCAGCCGGGCGGCGGTCTCCTGGCCCTTTTCTGTCGCAGCGGCCAGCTTGACCCGGCGGTCGACCGGGTCGGGGCGGCGCTCGGCGAGGCCGCGCACCTCCAGCCGGTCGACTATGCCGGTGACGTTCGACGGCTCGCACTTGAGCTTCTTCGCGATCCGGCGCATAGGCATCGGCTCATGGGACAGCAGCCCCAGTACGCGGGCCTGGGCGCCGGTCAGCGAATGCTTGGCCGCCGCCTGCTCGTACTCCTCGTAGTAGCGGGCCACGACGGCGCCGATGAGCTCGACGACCTCTTGGGTCAGGGGGTCAGTGCGAGAGGCCATGAGAGCCAGCCTACCGCCTTACTTGACAACATGAAACATTCAGGAGCATGGTTGTTTCACCAAGTGAAGCATTTAGGAGGCTCCGCCACATGTCAGTACAGCCCAAGACCGGTCGCGAATGGCACCTCGTCGCCCGTCCTCACGGGTGGCCGAAGCCGGAGGACTTCGCCCTGCGCGAGACCGCCGTCCCGGAGCCCGGCCCCGGCCAGATCCTGGTCCGTAACATCCACCTGTCGGTCGACCCCTACATGCGCGGCCGGATGAACGACGTGAAGTCCTACACCCCGCCGTTCCAGCTCGACCAGCCGATGGAAGGCGGAGCGGTCGGCGAGGTCATCGCCTCCAACGCCGACACCGTCGCGGTCGGCGACCACGTCCTGCACGGCCTCGGCTGGCGCGAGTACGCCGTGGTCGACGCCAAGCGCACAGCGAAGGTCGACCCCGAGATCGCGCCGCTCTCCGCCTACCTCGGCGTGCTGGGCATGCCCGGCCTGACCGCTTATGCGGGCCTCTTCGAGGTCGCCGCCTTCAAGGAGGGCGACACGGTCTTCGTCTCCGGAGCAGCGGGCGCCGTCGGCAGCCAGGTCGGCCAGATGGCCAAGATCAAGGGTGCCGCGCGGGTCATCGGCAGTGCGGGATCCGACGAGAAGGTCAAGCTCCTCGTCGAGGAGTACGGCTTCGACGCGGCCTTCAACTACAAGAACGGCCCGGTCGCCGCGCAGCTCAAGGAAGCGGCCCCGGACGGCATCGACGTCTACTTCGACAACGTCGGCGGCGAGCACCTGGAAGCGGCGCTCAGCTCCTTCAACGTGCACGGCCGTGCCACCATCTGCGGCATGATCGCCCAGTACAACGCGACCGAGCCGACCCCCGCCCCGCGCAACCTCGCCCACGTCATCGGCAAGCGCCTGCGCCTGCAGGGCATTCTGGTCGGGGACCACGCGGCTCTCCAGCCGCAGTTCGTGGCCGAGGTCGGCGAGTGGCTCCGCGAGGGCAAGCTGCAGTACCGCGAGACCGTCGTCGAGGGCATAGAGAACGCCTATGACGCCTTCGTCGGCCTGCTGCGCGGCGAGAACACCGGCAAGATGATCGTGAGCTTCGCGAACTGATGTTCGCCGCACCACCGATAGGCTCGACACCAGCCGTCGCGGTCGTGGGCGCGAGTCGCGACGAATCACAGGAGGATCTTTCATGACCATCCAGGACATAGACATTGCCTACACCGCTGTCGCGACCGCCGAGAACGGCCGTGACGGCCGGGTCGCCAGCGATGACGGCAAGCTCGATGTCGTCGTCAACCCGCCGAAGGAACTGGGCGGCAGCGGCGCGGGCACCAACCCCGAGCAGCTCTTCGCGGCCGGCTACAGCGCCTGCTTCCAGGGTGCGCTCGGCGTCGTCGCCCGCAAGGAGAAGGCTGACATCTCCGGCTCGCGCGTGACCGCCAAGGTCAGCATGGGCAAGTCCGCGGGCGGCGGCTTCGGCCTCGAGGTCGAGCTCGTCGTCTCGATCCCGAACGTCGACGCGGCCACCGCGCAGCAGCTGGTCGAGGCCGCGCACCTGGTGTGCCCGTACTCCAACGCCACGCGCGGCAACATCAAGGTCGACCTCACCGTCGCCTGATCCTGATCCGCTAAGGGCTGGACGGCTACAGGAGCGATGGAGCCGTCCGCCTCGCACGAACCGAGGGCCGCACCCGGAAACCGGGGTGCGGCCCTCGGGCGTGCGGGGGCCCTGCCGGGCGGGGCGGCGTGGGGGAGCGGCGGCCCTCGGGCACCGGCCCGGCCCTCGGGCACCGGCTCTGCCCCGGTGCCGGTTCCGGGTTCCGGCCCTGGCTCCGGCTCCGGCCTGGGATCCGCTGCTGGTTGCCGGCCCGATGTGCCCGCCGCCTCCGCCTGGCCCACGGCGTCTGTCGCGTCCGCAGCGTTCGCCTGCGGTGACGGCCGGGCTGTCGGGGTTGTCAGCGGGGCCCGATAAGCTTCTGACATGCGTGATCTCGGGGTGGGCTTCGGCTATTTGATGAAGGGGCAGCGCTGGGTGGCGCGCCACGGCCGCTGGTGGGGGTTCGGGCTGATCCCCGCGCTCATCACCCTGGTGCTGTACGCCGCGGCGCTGGTCGCGCTCATCATGTGGGCCGACGACCTGACGGCCTGGGCCACCCCGTTCGCCGACGACTGGGACTCGCCCTGGCAGGCGCTGTTCCGCGGCTTCCTGACCGCGCTGCTCTACGCCGGCGGGCTGCTGTTCGCCGTCGTGTCGTTCACCGCCGTGACCCTGCTGGTCGGGCAGCCCTTCTACGAGTCGCTGTCCGAGCAGGTCGACATATCGGTGAGCGGCCACGCCCCGGAGTCCGGACTGCCGCTCTGGCGGGACCTGTTGATCTCCGCGCGGGACAGCCTGCGGATTCTGCTGCGGGTCGCGCTCTACGGCGTGCTGCTCTTCGCGCTCGGCTTCATCCCGGTCATCGGCCAGACCGTGATCCCGGCGATCGGCTTCGGCGTCTCCGGGTACTTCCTCGCCGAGGAGCTGACCGCCGTCGCGTTGCAGCGCCGCGGCATCGAACTGCGCGAGCGGCTGGTGCTGTTGCGCGGCAGGCGGATGCTCACCCTGGGCTTCGGCGTCCCGCTCGTACTGCTCTTCCTGATCCCGCTGGTGGCCGTGTTCCTGATGCCCGGCGCGGTCGCGGGCGCGACGCTGCTGGCGCGCGATCTGGTGGGGGAGCCGGATGACCCGGCGGACCCGGGGCCGGACTCGGAGCCGGCCGGCGATTCGCTCGCGACCGGCTGACAGGTCCGGAGCCCGAGGTGCCGCCGTCGCCGAGTCAGGCGGTCTCGGCGTGCGGGGTCAGCTCGACGCGGCGGCCGGCCCGACCATCACCCGATCGAGGACCGGACGGTGTGGAGGAGCCCTCAGCCCTTGACGCCCGCGGCGGTCGTGATGACAGCCCTGACCTGGGCGGTGATGGCGAGCCGGTTGCGGACGAAGTCCGGATCGGTGACCTTGCCGGTCGCCGGGTCGGTGTTGCCCGCGCCGAACTGCAGTACCGGCGTGTGCAGATGGCCGCCCGGCACATCGAGCCGCACCGCGTCGCGCAGCAGCGTCGCCCGGTAGGCGATCTCGTTGGAGAGGTAGTCGCCGCCGCCGCCCGCGCGGGCCGTGGAGCCCGGCGTCGGTCCGTCCGGGCGGTTGACCGGACCGGTCGCGCCCGCCGGGATCTCGGTGACCGCCGTGTTGTCGTACACCGGGAAGTCCCCGGTCCCGGCCTCGACGATCTTCTTGTACGGGAGGGTCGTCGTCGTCCACTGCGGCTGCGGATCGACGGTCGGAATGCCGGGCGGCACGGGCACGGTCCCGGTGCGCGAGACATTCGCGTTGTCCGGATAGCCGCCGCGCCACGCGCCGTTGGTGCGCTCCACGTCGAAGCGGCCGACCCGGCCCTGGCTGATGGTGGTGAACAGATCGACCCGGCGCGGGCCGGGCCGGAAGTGCGGGAGCAGCGTCCGCTCGACCGTGCCCTCGGCGAAGTCCGTCCAGCGGACCGGGAAGAGCGCGGTCTCGACGCGGGCCGGGCCGTCGGCCGTACGGATCGTGACGCCGTCCAGGGCGAGCGCCGCCGCGCCCGACGGGTTGCTGCGCCGGGCGTCCGCGTCCAGCTGGAACGGGTCGAAGCCGGTGACGACGATCCGCTTGAGGTGCCGGCCCGCCGGGAGATCGACCGAGTCCTGGCCGCGCGAACCGCGCTCCAGCCGGTTCAGCAGCGCGCCGCGCCGCGCCTCGTCCACCGGGAAGCCCGGCTGCCACTGCCGCAGCTCCGCGCTCATGCCGAGCCGGGCCCAGTACAGCGGCCGGTCGTCGTCGCGGCTCAGCTCACCGCCCGCCGGGCCCCGGCCCTGCACCCGGTCCACGGCCCGCTGCCACAGCCGCTGCCCGTGCCGCGCGGTCAGCCGCTCCGCCTCCCCGTACGACCGGGCCGCGCGCAGCGCCCGCGCGAAGTCGGGGGCCGCCGAGTCGAAGCCGCTGAGGCGCAGGATCTCCTGCGGGGCTTGCCGTGCCAGCCGTTGCTCCTCGACGGTGAGCGGGGCCTGGGCGGACGGAGCGGCGGCGTTCGCCGCCGGGGCCGCGAGGGGCAGTGGCGCGCAGACGAGCAGCGCGGCGCCGAGCACGCTCAGCCGGGCGGGTATCCGTCTCATGCTCATGCGGGGACCTTCCGTTCGGATGGTGATCACAGCAGCCGATCAAGGACGCAGTATCCCGGCCGAACCGGAGTTGAGCCAGAGGCCCCTGGGCAGCGGGCGGCGCCCTCCCGTCAACCCCGTTGCTGGAGCAGCGAGACGAAGGACCGGAACGCGGCGGACATGTCGACGGCCTCCGGGTCCAGCAGCCACTGGAACTGGAGTCCGTCCATGACGGCGACCAGCAGCGGCGCGGCCTGTTCCGGGGTGAGGCCGCCGGGCAGCCGTTCGCCGAACTCGCCGCGCAGGGTGGCGGCCATGTCGTCGCGGACCAGGCTGTAGCGGTGGGTGAAGAACTCGCGGGCCGGATGGCCGTCGGTGACGCTCTCGCCGAGCAGCGCGGAGAAGGTCTGGACGATGCCGGGCCGCATCGCGTTGTAGTCGACGAGCGAGCCCACCAAATCCAGCGGCCAGCGGCCCTCGCCGTGCCGGGCGGCCGAGCCGGTGTCCCACTGGTCGCGCGCTTCGAGCACGGCGACGAGCAGGTCCTCCTTGGTACGGAAGTAGTGCAGCAGCCCCTGCTGGGTGAGGCCGACGCGTTCGGCCACCGCGCCGAGCGTGGCACCGCGATAGCCGCGCTCGGCGATCACTTCGAGCGCCGCGCGGAGAATCTCCGCCCGCCGCTCCTCGCCGCGCCTGCTGACCGCGGGCTTGGCCATCCCGGACCCCTCACTTCCCCGGTTTCCTGTCCGGAGACCGTACGATATTCGTTGATAACGCATTGGCAACGAAGCCTACCGTTCTACAGGTGGGGCGGGGCACTATGGCGGCAGCATTTGGACGTCGACGAGGAGGTGCGGTCGTGGCGGACACGGACGCCGGCGCGGACACGGGCGCGGACACAGGCGCGGACACAGGCACAAGCACAGAGACGAGCGGGGGCGGGATCGCAGACGCGGGCCGGGTCGCCGCAGCGGCGGACCGGACGCGAGACGCAGCGGCCGACCGGGCGCGGGCCGACGTGGTCGAGGCCGCGCTCGGCAAGCTCGACCTCGACACCAGGACCCGGCTGCTCGCCGGCCAGGACATGTGGTCGCTGCCCGCGATCCCCGCCGTCGGCCTCCGCTCGCTGGTGATGTCCGACGGGCCGATCGGCGTCCGCGGGGTGAAGTGGACGGCCGAGGACCCGTCCATAGCGCTGCCCAGCCCCACCGCCCTCGCCGCCACCTGGGATCCGGAGCTGGCCCGCCGCGCGGGCCGCCTCCTCGCGCAGGAGGCCCGCCGCAAGGGCGTGCACGTCCTGCTCGCCCCGACCGTCAACCTGCACCGCTCACCGCTCGGCGGCCGGCACTTCGAGTGCTACTCCGAGGACCCGTACCTCACCGGCGAGATCGGCTCCGGTTACGTCCGCGGCGTGCAGGACGGCGGCGTGGGCACCACGGTCAAGCACTTCGTGGGCAACGACGCGGAGACCGACCGCTTCACCGTGAACAACACGATCGCCCCGAGGGCGCTGCGCGAGCTCTACCTCGCGCCCTTCGAGGCCATCGTCGCCAACGCCCGCCCCTGGGGCGTCATGGCCGCGTACAACTCCGTCAACGGCCCCACCATGTCCGAGCACCGCTACCTCCAGAACGAGGTGCTGCGCGGCGAATGGGGCTTCGACGGTTTCATCGTCTCCGACTGGACCGCCGCCCGCGACACCGCCGGCGCGCTGCTCGGCGGCCTCGACATCGCGATGCCCGGCCCGGTCACCGTCTACGGCGAGGCCCTCGCCACCGCCGTACGGGACGGCCGGGTCCCGGCGGCCGAGGTCGACGACGCGGTGCGCCGGGTGCTGCTGCTCGCCGCCCGCGCCGGAGTCCTCGACGGCGCGCCGGCCGCCGTCGCCCCCGACCGGTTTCCGGCCGCGATCGACGGCGAGGCGCTGGCCCGCGAGGTCGCCCGCCGCGCCTTCGTCCTGGTGCGCAACGAGCTGCTGCGCGAGGCGGCCCCCGAGGGCGCCGGATCGGGTGCGGGAGCGGCCCTGGCCGCGCTGCCGATCGACGCCACGAAGATCCGCCGCATCGCCCTGCTCGGCGCGACGGCCAAGGACGCCCGGGTGCTCGGCGGCGGCAGCGCCACCGTCTTCCCCGACCACATCGTCTCCCCGCTGGAGGGGCTGCGCGCCGCGCTGCCGCCCGGCGTCGAGCTGACGTACGCGGTCGGCGCCGACCCGCGAGCCAAGATCCCGCACGCCCGCGAGGGCTTTGAACTGCGCTCGCGCTTCCTGGACGCGGACGGCGGCCTGCTCCTCGAACTCCCGCAGCACGGCGGCCTGGTGCAGTGCATGGGCGAGTTCCCCGAGGGCGTGGACCGGACCCGGCTGGTCTCGGTCGAGCTGGTCGGCACCCTCACCCCGGCCGTCACCGGTGAGCACGTCTTCGCCATCAGCGGCACCGGCGACCTGCGGCTGACCGTCGGCGGCGAGGTGCTCTTCGAGCAGCGCGTGACGCCCGACAACGACGACCCGTTCGAGGCGTTCATGAACCCGCGTGAGGAGCGGGCCGGGGCCCGCCTGACCGCCGGCGAGCCGGTCGAGGTCCGGGTCGGCTACACCCCGCTCAGCCTCGGCCTCGGCGAGGGCATGGACGCGCTGCGCTTCTCGCTCGGCCACACCGACCCGCAGCGCGACGCCGACGCCGAACTGGACGCGGCGGTACGGGCCGCGACCGGCGCCGATGTCGCGGTGGTCGTCGTCGCGACCACCGAAGAGGTGGAGAGCGAGGGCTTCGACCGGACGAGCCTCGCGCTGCCCGGCCGGCAGGACGAACTCGTCCGCCGGGTCGCCGCGGTGAACCCGCGCACCGTCGTGGTCGTCAACTCCGGCTCCCCGGTGGAGCTGCCATGGCGCGAGGACGTCGCGGCGGTGCTGCTCAGCTGGTTCCCCGGCCAGGAGGCGGGCGCCGCGCTCTCGGACGTCCTGCTCGGCGTCGAGGAGCCGGGCGGCCGGCTGCCCACCACCTGGCCGGTCACCCTCGCCGACGCCCCGGTCAGCCGGGTCGTGCCGACCGACGGCGAACTGGCCTACGAGGAGGGCGTCTTCATCGGCTACCGGGCCTGGGAGCGGCACTCGGCCGCTCCCGCGTACTGGTTCGGGCATGGGCTGGGCTACACGGACTGGGAGTACGAGACCATCGAACTCGGCGGACGGGGTGAGGCTGCGGGGGTCGGCAAGAGCATCGCATCAGGCGCGGACGCTGTGACCAGCGAAACCGCCGGGGCTGCTGGGGCTGCCGGGGCTATCGGAATCACCGGGGCTATCGGAATCACCGGGCCGGTCGGGACCACCGGGACCACCGGAACCACCGCGCCGGTTGGGACCACCGGAACCACCGAGCCGGTCCGGACCACCGAGCCGGTCCGGACCACCGAGCCGGTCCGGACCACCGAGCCGGTCCGGACCACCGAGCCAGCCAGGGCCACTGAGGCCACCGTAAAGATCCGCCTCCGGAACGCCGGTCCGCGCCCCGGCCGCGAGATCGTGCAGATCTACCTCGCCGCCCCGCCCGACGACACCGTGGAGCGTCCCGCTCGCCGTCTCGCGGGCTTCGCCTCCGTACGCGCCGCGCCGGGCGAGCGCGTCGAGGCCGAGATCGCGCTGCCGCGCCGGGCGTTCGAGATCTGGGACGAGGCGGCGAACGGCTGGCAGTTCATCCCTGGCACGTACACCGTCGAGGCGGGCCGCTCGGTCGCCGACCGACGGCTGACGGCCGAACTGGCCGCCGAGGGCTGAGCCCAGGCCCTGTCCGGGCAGCGATAACTGGGGGAGCCTGGCACCGCACCGCACCGCACCGCACCGCACCGCGTTGTCGGGCTCGCCCGAATACGTCCAGTACGAGGGCGACCCTCCGCCTTGCGATGCCCCCCAGCTACCGCTGGGAGACGCCCCCTGCGAGTTGATCCGCGAAGATCGCCCGGACAGGGCCTACGCGGGGGTTCCGGGCCGGGTGATCTGCCGGTAGGCCAGCTCCGCGAGCCGTCCCTGGCCCTCCTTGCTGGGGTGGAACCAGTCCCACTTGCTGAGTTGGCCGCCGGTGAACCGGAAGCCGAAGACCGCGCCGCCGTCGTACCGGCACAGCTTGTCCGCGCCGCAGATCTCCTTGAGCGCGCTGTTGTACGCGACCACCCGGTCCTGCACCGACTGCCGCCGCTGGACCGCCGCCTGGTCCGTCGCGTCCGGGTCGCGCAGGATCGACTGGCAGATCCCGAGCTTCCAGACCTGCTTGCCCAGGGCGTTCTCGCGCCCCTCGGACCACAGTCGCATCAGGTCCGGCACGCTCGCCACATAGACCTGGGTCTTGGGGAGTTCCGCGCGCAGCGCGCGCAGCGAGGCGGTGAAGTCGGCGCGGAAGTCGGCGACGGAGGTCATGCCGGCGGGGTCGCTGGTGCACGCGTCGTTGGCGCCCAGCATGACGGTCACCAACTCGGGCCGGTCCGCGATCGCGGCCGTGACCTGTTGCGGCAGGTCGGCCATCCGGGCGCCCGCGACGGCGTGGTTCCAGCTGTGCCCGGCGGGCTTCTTGAGCAGCCGGCTGGCGAGGCTGTCCACCTTCGCGTCGGTGCCGGTCGACCAGGACACCTCGGGGCAGTCGGCGAGCACCGAGCAGGCGTCGAAGCCGACGGTGATGGAGTCGCCGAGGGCCGCGATGGAGTCGGGCTGCCGGTTCCACACCGGCGCCGGCTTGGGGGAGGGGCGGGCGGCCGAGCTCTTGCCGGACCCGGGGGAGCCGTCGGTCGAGCCGCCGCCGCCACAGCCGGCCAGCAGCATCGCGGTGCTCAGTACGGCGGTTGCGGTCGCCGCGGCGAAACGTGGGGCGCGCCCCGGACGGGGGCCGCGGGTCCGGTCCGGGAGACGGCTCCGGACCCGGCCGCGAGAGAGCCCGACTCGATCGCCGCTCCGCATTCGCCTTCCCCCTCCGACGTTTGAGTGATATCCATCCAGGACCGACGGTACGTCACGCCGCGACTGCCGCCGCACGATAGCTTTTCCCGTAATGGTTGGGTCGGCGGCCCGGAGGAGCGCGAACACCGGCAGCGGTAAATTACATCACGTCACATTCTGCCCCCTTTGCGGCGAGTTGTCCCGCATGGTGTTTACTGTAGGTAATCTCACAGGCTGGTGCCGAAGTGACTATTGGGGCAGAATGTCACCAAGCTGATCCGGCTCACCGCCGGACGGGCATGAGGCCGCCGGGGAAGGCGCCCCTCGTCCCACACTGGAGGTCCCGGTGACGACACGCGGAGTTCTGTACGTGCACGCCGCACCCCGCGCGCTGTGCCCGCACGTGGAATGGGCCATCGCAGGCGTCCTCGGCGTCCGCGTCAACCTCGACTGGATCAGACAGCCCGCCTCGCCCGGCACCTGGCGAGCCGAATTCTCCTGGCAGGGCGAACCCGGTACCGCCTCCAAGCTCGCCTCCGCGCTGCGCGGCTGGCAGCTGCTGCGCTTCGAAGTGACCGCCGAGCCGTGCGCCACCGCCGAGGGCGAGCGGTACAGCGCGACCCCGGGACTGGGCATCTTCCACGCCGTCACCGGCATCCACGGTGACATCCTCATCCCCGAGGACCGGCTGCGCGCCGCGCTCGCCAGGGCTTCGCGCGGCGAGACCGTGCTGGAGGCCGAGGTCGCCAAACTGCTCGGCAAACCCTGGGACGACGAGCTCGAACCGTTCCGCTACGCGGGCGAGGGCGCGCCCGTCCGCTGGCTGCACCAGGTCGTCTGACGGCCGCACCAGATCGTCTGAGCCGCGCCGTTGGCCCCGGCACACCCGGAAGCTCTAGCGTGCCGTCATGGCTGACAACACCTCAGTAGCAGTTCTCGGTACCGGAATCATGGGTTCGGCGATGGCCCGCAACCTGAGCAGAGCGGGCCTCGACGTCCGGGTGTGGAACCGCACCCGCGCCAAGGCCGAACCGCTGGCCGCCGACGGCGCGCGCGTCGCGGACACCCCGGCCGACGCGGTGGACGGCGCCGACGTCGTCCTCACCATGCTGTACGACGGCCCGGCGGCGCTCGACGCGATGCGGCGGGCCGCACCCGCGCTGCGCCCCGGCGCGGTCTGGTCGCAGTCGACGACGGCAGGGCTGGCGGCGCTCGACGACCTCGCCGCCTTCGCCCGTGAACACGGCCTGCTGTTCGTCGACGCCCCGGTCCTGGGCACCAGGCAGCCTGCCGAGAACGGGCAGCTGACGGTGCTCGCGGCCGGTCCCACCGAGGCGCGTCCCGCCCTCGCGCCGGTCTTCGACGCGATCGGCAGCCGGACGACCTGGGTCGGCGAGGACGGCGCGAGCGGCGTCGCCAGTCGTCTCAAGCTCGTCTGCAACAGCTGGACGCTCGCCGTCACCAGCGGAGCGGCCGAGGCGCTCGCGCTCGCCGAGGGGCTGGGCGTCGACCCGCGGAGCTTCCTCGACGCCATCGCGGGCGGGCCGTTGGACATGGGCTATCTGCGGGCGAAGGCGGCGGTGATCATGGGCGGCGACTTCACCCCGAGCTTCACCGCGGCCAACGCCGCGAAGGACCTCGGCCTGATCGTCGCGGCGGGGGAGGCCGCGGGCGTCAAGCTGGACGTCGCCGCCGCGGGCGCCGAGCGCTTCCGCCGCGCTACCGAACAGGGCCACGGCGAGAAGGACATGGCGGCTTCGTACTTCGCGAGCTTCGACGGCGAGGCGGGTACGGGCGGCTGAGCCACGCGTACGGCCGTAGCCCCACGAGCACCCACCGGGCACCGGGCAGGACGGCGACCGGGCCGCCCCTGTGCGACAGCGAACGCGAAGGCCCGCCCGGTCCAGCAGGAATCCTGGACCGGGCGGGCCTTGGCAGAGCGACGCGTCGCGCGGACCGACCGTACGGTCAGACCGTGCGCTCGGCGCGATGGATCAGATCGAGCGGAAGGCGAGCACCACGTTGTGGCCGCCGAAGCCGAACGAGTTGTTGAGCGCGACGATCGAACCCTCGGGCAGCACCCGGGGCTTGCCGCGCACGATGTCCGCGTCGGCCTCGGGGTCGAGGTTCTCGATGTTGATCGTCGGCGGGGCGATCCGGTGGTACAGCGCCAGGACGCTCGCCACCGTCTCGATGCCGCCGGCGCCGCCGAGCAGGTGACCGGTCATGGACTTGGTGGCGGAGATGGCCATGTGGTCGACGTCGGAGCCGAACACCTTGCGCAGCGCCTTGATCTCGGCCACGTCGCCCTGCGGCGTGGAGGTGGCGTGCGCGTTGACGTGTACGACCTCGGCGGGCTTGAAGTCCGTCGAGTCCACCAGGTTCCGCAGCGCCTGCGCGATGCCGTTGCCGGACGGCTCGGGCTGCGTGATGTGGTGGGCGTCGGCCGAGATGCCCTGGCCGAGCGCCTCGCAGTAGACCCGCGCGCCGCGCTGCGCGGCATGCTCCGCCGACTCCAGGACGACGACGCCCGCGCCCTCGCCCATCACGAAGCCGTTGCGGTCGACGTCGTAGGGGCGCGAGGCGCCCTCGGGGTCGTCGTTGTTCTTGGACATCGCCATCATGTTGCCGAAGGCGGCGATGGGCAGCGGGTGGATGGCCGCTTCGGTGCCGCCGGCGACGACGATGTCGGCGCGGCCCGTACGGATCATCTCGATGGCGTAGCCGATGGCCTCGGCGCCCGACGCGCAGGCGCTGACCGGCGTGTGCACGCCCGCCCTGGCGCCCACGTCGATACCGACGTTGGCGGCCGGGCCGTTCGGCATCAGCATCGGCACGGTGTGCGGGGAGACGCGGCGTACGCCCTTCTCCTTGAGCACGTCGTACTGGTCGAGGAGGGTGGTCACGCCGCCGATGCCGGAGGCGATCACCGCACCGAGACGGTCCGGGTCGGCAGCCGGGTCTTCGCCTGCCTTGGCCGTGAAGCCGGCGTCGGCCCACGCCTGGCGGGCCGCGATCAGCGCGAACTGCGCGGAGCGGTCCAGCTTGCGGGCCAGCGGACGGGGCAGGATCTCACCGGGCTCGACGGCGATCTGACCGGCGATCCGAACCGGCAGTTCGGCGTAGCGCTCTTCCTTGAGCGGGCCCACGCCGGAACGTCCGGCGAGCATGCCGTCCCAGGTCGATACGGTGTCGCCACCCAGCGGTGTGGTTGCGCCGATACCGGTGACGACCACGGTGCGATTGGTCGCGTTCACAGGAATTCTTTCTCCACGTGTAGAGGGTTCTGAATCAACGGCGCCACCGCCAAGGTGGCGACAAACGCTCGGGACGATCAGGCCTGGTGAGCGTCGATGTACTTGACGGCGTCGCCGACGGTCTTGAGGTTCTTCACGTCGTCGTCCGGGATCTTGACGTCGAAGCGCTCTTCAGCGGCGACGACTACCTCGACCATGGACAGCGAGTCGACGTCCAGGTCATCGGTGAAGGACTTCTCCGACTTGACGTCCTCGACCGGGATGCCGGCGATCTCGTTCACGATTTCTGCGAGACCGGCGACGATCTCTTCCTGGGTGGCGGCCATTGCGGCGCTCCTTCGATGTTGGGGTGATCCGGGGTTGGATCGTGGCGTGCGCGCTGCCCCGGATGGCCCGGGGTTGCGTAGATCTTGACTAAGGGAGGGTAACTACCGTCGCGGCGTAGACGAGACCCGCCCCGAAGCCGATGACGAGCGCGGTGTCGCCGCTCTTCGCCTTTCCGGTGGCCAACAGCCGCTCCATGGCGAGCGGAATGGAGGCCGCGGAGGTGTTGCCGGTGGTCTCCACGTCGCGGGCGACCGTGACGTGCTCCGGCAGTTTGAGGGTCTTCACCATCGAATCGATGATCCGCATATTGGCCTGGTGCGGAATGAAGACGTCCAGGTCTTCCGCGCTGACGCCCGCGGCCTCCAGGGCCTGCTGGGCGACCTTCGCCATCTCGAACACGGCCCAGCGGAAGACCGTCTGGCCCTCCTGGCGCAGCGCCGGGAACTTGACGTCGGTCCGCTCGCGGTACTCCTCCCAGGACACGGTCTGGGTGATCGCCTCGGACTTCTCGCCGTCCGAGCCCCAGACGGTGGGGCCGATGCCGGGCTCCGTCGCCGGGCCGACGACCACGGCGCCCGCGCCGTCGCCGAACAGGAAGGCCGTCGAGCGGTCCTCCAGGTCGGTGAGGTCGGACAGCCGCTCCACGCCGATGACCAGGACGTACTCGGCGCTGCCGTCGAGGATCAGCCCCTTGGCGAGGGTCAGGCCGTAGCCGAACCCGGCGCAGCCGGCCGAGATGTCGAACGCGGCGGGGTCGCCCGCGCCGATCCGGAAGGCGATCTCGGTCGCGATGGCCGGGGTCTGCTTGAAGTGCGAGACGGTCGAGACGATCACCGCGCCGATCTGCTCAGCGCTGATCCCGGCGTTGGCGAGGGCCTTGCCGGACGCCTCGACGGACATCTGGGCGACCGTTTCCTCCGGGCTCGCCCAGTGCCGGGTCGCGATACCGGAGCGGGAGCGGATCCACTCGTCGGACGAGTCGATGTGCTTGAGGATCTCCTCGTTCGGCACCACTCGGGTCGGGCGGTAGCCACCGACCCCGAGCAGGCGTGCGTACGGGGCGCCCTTGCTTGGCTTGATCTTCGCGGTCATGCTCCGGGGCTCCTATTCGGCCTGCGCGTCGGCGGCGGGGGCGTTGCCACCCGCGGGCTCGGCGTGCTCGGCGATCAGCGCACGCGCCGCGTCGAGGTTGTCAGGGGTCTTGAGTGCGAGCGTCCGCACACCCGGCAGGGCGCGCTTGGCGAGGCCGACCAGGGTGCCCGCCGGGGACACCTCGATGATCGCGGTGACGCCCAGCGCCTTGAAGGTCTCCATGCACAGGTCCCAGCGGACCGGGTTGGACACCTGGGCGACGAGGCGGCGCACGATCTCCTGGCCGGAGGCGACCGCCTGGCCGTCCCGGTTGGAGATGTAGCGGGTGTGCGGGTCCTGGACCGTGAGGTCGGGGACCAGCGCCCGCAGCTTCGCCACCGCGGGCTCCATGTGCGCGGTGTGGAACGCGCCGGCCACCTTCAGCGGGATGACGCGCGCCTTCTCCGGCTTGTCGGCGCTCAGCGCCGCCAGCTGCTCGGCGGTGCCCGCGGCGACGATCTGGCCCGCGCCGTTCACGTTCGCCGGGGTGAGCCCCAGCTTCGCGAGGTGCGCGAGCACCTCTTCCGGGTCGCCGCCGAGGACCGCGGACATGCCCGTCTCGGTGACGGCGGCGGCCTCGGCCATCGCCCGGCCGCGCACGCTGACCAGCTGCATCGCGGCTTCGGGGGTGAGCACGCCGGTGGCCGCCGCGGCGGTGATCTCACCGACGGAGTGGCCCGCTGCCGCGCCGACCAGCCGCGGGAAGTCCGCGGCGGGGTCGTCGAAGAGCGCCTGCGCGGAGACGAGGCCGGCGGCCACCAGCAGTGGCTGGGCCACGGCGGTGTCGCGGATTTCGTCCGCTTCGGCTTTCGTGCCGTAGTGGACCAGGTCCAGCCCGGAATCGGCCGACCACCCGTCGAGGCGTTCGGCGACGCCGGGGAGGTCGAGCCAAGGGGTCAGGAAGCCAGGCGTCTGAGCACCCTGGCCGGGAGCGACGAGTACGAGCACCCTCACACTCTCTCTTGTGAATGGTCCCGCCCGCCCGTGGGGACAGGGACGAAGAACCGACGGGGTAATTGTTGGTGTTCAACAAAAAGCCTACGCCGAGGACCCTCTGCCGGACAGCCGCCCAAGGATCAGCGCGATACGCAGGGTGAACGCGGACCGTACATCGGAGGGGGACCAGCCCGTGACGTCTGTCACACGTCGCAGCCGGTAGCGCACGGTGTTGGGGTGTACGAAGAGCATCCGGGCCGCGCCTTCGAGCGAGCTGGCCTGCTCCAGATAGACGCTCAGAGTCTCCAGCAGAGCCGACCCCGCCTCTTGCAGCGGTCTGTAGATCTCCTCCACCAGCTGATCCCGCGCGGCCGGGTCGCCGGCCATCGCGCGCTCCGGGAGCAGGTCGTCGGCGAGCACCGGACGGGGGGCGTCCGGCCAGGCGATGCTGGCCTTGAGCCCGGCGGCGGCGGCCTGCGCGGAGCGGGTGGCCGCGACTAGGTCGGGGACGACGGGACCGGCTACGACGGGGCCCGCCGCGAACGGTCCGATCAGGGCTTTCGCGGTCTGCAACGGATTGTCCGAGCCGCCCGCGATGACGACCAGGCGGTTGCCGAGCACTCCGGTCAGCACCTGGAGCTTGGCGTGCCGGGAGGCCCGCCTGATGGCCTCCACGGTCAGCTCGCTGTCGCCGTCGGGCGCGATGCCGAGCACGACGGCGACATGTTCGGGGGAGTTCCAGCCGAGCGCGGCGGCCCGGGAGAGCGCGCCCTCGTCGGCCTCGCCGGAGAGCACCGCGTTCACCACGAGCGACTCCAGCCGGGCGTCCCAGGCGCCGCGTGCCTCGGCGGCCTGCGCGTAGACCTGTGCGGTCGCGAAGGCGATCTCCCGGGCGTAGACGAGCAGCGCCTCGCGCAGGATCGACTCGTCGCCGGGGGCGGCGACCTCCTCGATCGCCGTCTCCATCACCTCGATGGTGGTGCGGACCATTTCGACGGTCTGCCGCAGGGTGATCGCGCGGGTCAGCTCGCGGGGCGCGGTGCCGAACACATCGGTGCTGATGGCCTGAGGGGCCTCCGGGTGCCGGAACCACTCGGTGAAGGCCGCGATGCCGGCCTGGGCGACGAGCCCGATCCAGGACCGGTTCTCCGGGGGCATGGCCCGGTACCACGGAAGCTGCTCGTCCATGCGGGCGATGGCGTTGGCAGCCAGCTTGCCTGATGACTTCTCCAGGCGACGCAGGGTTGCGATGTGCGGATGCGGGGCGTTCGCGGAGGGTTCGGGCACAGGACAAGCCTGCCTTATCGGGTCGGGTGTGTGGAGCGGGGGTGTGCGACGCTGTGCCGATGATGGAGCTGCGACGGGCGGGCGCGCGCTACCTGGGCGGCGACGCCGCCCAGGGGATCGAGTCCCGGCACGCCTTCTCCTTCGCCGGGTTCTACGCGCCGCAGAACGTCCGTTTCGGGCTGCTGACGGCCTGCAACGAGGAGCGGCTGGCGCCCGGCGCCGGGTTCGAGGAGCACGCCCACCGCGACGTCGAGATCGTCACCTGGGTGGTCGAGGGCGAGTTGACGCACCGGGACTCGGCCGGTCACGAGTCGGTGGTACGGCCGGGAGACGTGCAGCGGCTCAGCGCGGGCGGCGGGGTGCGGCACGTCGAGCGCAACGACGGCGCGACGCCGCTGACCTTCGTCCAGATGTGGCTGCACCCGAGCGGGTTCGGCGGCGAGCCGGCGTACGAGGTGGTGCGCGGCATCGCCGACGGCACCCCGTACGCCCCGGCGCGGGCCGACGCGCTGCTGCACGTAAGGCGGCTGCGGGACAGCGAGCGCACCGCGCTGCCGGACGCGCCCTGGGCGTACGCCCACGTGGTGCGCGGAGCGGTGACGCTCGCCGGGGAACGGCTGACGGCGGGGGACGCCGCGCGCGTCACCGACTGCGTCGACCTGGAGGCGTCAGCGGCCGGGGGACCGGCCGAACTCCTGGTCTGGGAGATGCACTCCGAACCGTCGTACGGGGGGTAGCGCCTGCGTATGAGTGGTGCCTGCCCGCACAGGCCGCGCGGCCGGGACGGCTCACGCAGGGCCGACTGGCTTGTGCGGTGCCCGCAACCGGCTTGTCCTCAACCTCCCCCGGCCTTCGGCCGGGAGGTGCCCCCAACGGGCTGAATTCAGCCCGTCCGGCGCTTGAGGACAGCACAGTGCCGGTCACGGCACCAGCTCGGCCAGCACCGCGTCCGTCAGCACCGGCCATGCCTCCGAGGCCCAGCCGCCGAACGCGCGGTCCGCGAGCGCGACGCAGGCGGCCCCCGCGTCCGGGTCCACCCACAGGAAGGTGCCGGCCTGCCCGAAGTGCCCGAAGGTGCGGGGCGAGGAGTGGACACCGGTCCAGTGCGGGGACTTCTCGCCGCGGATCTCGAAGCCCAGGCCCCAGTCGTTGGGCTTGCGGTGGCCGTAGCCGGGGAGCACGCCGGACAGGCCGGGGAAGACCACCGAGGTCGCCTCGGCGACGGTCGCGGGCGCGAGCAGCCGGGGGGCCTGGAGTTCGGCGGCGAAGCGGGCCAGGTCGGCGACGGTCGAGACGCCGTCCTTGGCGGGCGAGCCGGCCAGCTCGGTCGACGTCATGCCGAGCGGCTCCAGCACCGCCTGGCGCAGATACTCGGCGAACGGGATGCCGGTGGCCTTGGCGATGTGGTCGCCGAGCACCTCGAAGCCCGCGTTCGAGTAGAGGCGGCGCTCGCCGGGCGGCGCCATCGTGCGGTGCTCGTCGAAGGCGAGACCGGAGGCGTGCGCGAGCAGATGGCGGATGGTCGAGCCCTCGGGCCCCGCCGGCTCGTCCAGCTCCACGGCCCCCTCCTCGTACGCCACCAGGACGGCGTAGGCGGTCAGCGGCTTGGTGACGGAGGCGAGCGGGAACCGGTGGTCGACGGGGCCGTACGAGCCGGCCGTACTGCCGTCCGCCCGTACGACGGCGGCGGCGGCCGTGTCGACCGGCCAGCTCCCGATCTTCCGCAGACTCTCCATGCGCTCCAGGCTCTCCGTGCTGTGGGTGCTGTGGGTGCTGTCCGTGCTCTCCATGGTTCGGAGCGTAGCCCGCCCGGAAATCCGGGAAGGGGCTCGGGTCGCGCTTGCTTAGAGTGCACTCGAACTATCTAGCGTTGGGTTCATCGCGAGGGAGGCGTACAGATGTCCGTAGTGCGGAGCATGCCGGTGAAGCGGAGCAGGCCGGCGCAGGTGCGCACGTTCGCCGAGCCGAACCCCAGCCGCCGCCCGGCCGGCCAGGACCGCTACACGATCAGCGAGGTCGTCGGCTACACCGGCCTGAGCGCGCACACCCTGCGCTGGTACGAGCGGATCGGCCTGATGCCGCACATCGACCGCTCGCACACCGGACAGCGCCTCTTCTCCAACCGCGATCTGGACTGGCTGGACTTCGTCGGCAAGCTGCGGCTCACCGCGATGCCGGTGGCGGACATGGTCCGCTACGCCGAGCTGGTGCGGGAGGGCGAGCACACCTTCGGCGAGCGGCAGGACCTGCTGTACGCGCACCGGGAGGACGTCCGGCAGCGGATATCGGACCTCCAGAGCACCCTGGCCGTTCTCGACTACAAGATCGATTTCTATGCTGACGCCCGACGGGCGTCGGAGAGGGCCTGACCCTGATGAGCAACAAGAAGATCGCCACCGTCCAGTTCGGCGCCGACGGCCCCCTGGTCGGCGTCCAGGGACTCGGCTGCATGGGCATGAGCGAGTTCTACGGCGAGACGGACGAGGCCGCCGCGCTGGCCACGCTGGAGACGGCGCTGGAGGCCGGCGTCACCCTGTTCGACACCGCCGACGTCTACGGCGAGGGCGCCAACGAGACGTTCATCGGCCCCTTCGTGCGGGCCAACCGCGACCGGATCACGCTGGCCACCAAGTACGCGATCGTCCGCAAGTCCGACGACGCGCACTTCCGCGGCATCCGCAACGACCGCGCGTACATCCGCGAGGCTGTCGAGGCCAGCCTGCGCCGGCTCGGCGTGGACTTCATCGACCTCTACTACATGCACCGCCGTGACCCCTCGGTGCCGATCGAGGAAGCGGTCGGCGCGATGGCCGAGCTGATCGAGGAGGGCAAGGTCAAGCACCTGGGCCTGTCCGAGGTCACCGGCGGTGAGCTGCGCGCCGCGCACGCGGTGCACCCGATCGCCGCGCTCCAGTCGGAGTGGTCCCTGTTCAGCCGGGACGTGGAGCTGTCGGCGATCCCCGCCGCCAAGGAACTGGGCGTCGGCCTGGTCCCGTACTCCCCGCTCGGCCGCGGCTTTCTGACCGGCGCTTTCGCCGACGCCGCGAAGGAGCTCTCGGACAGCGACTTCCGCAAGTTCCAGCCGCGCTTCACCGGCGACAACGCCAAGGCGAACGCGGCGCTGCTGGAGCCGGTGCACAAGATCGCCGCCGTGCGCGGGGCGACGGCCGCGCAGGTCGCGCTCGCCTGGGTGCAGCAGCGCGCCGAGGTGCACGGCCTCGCCGTGGTGCCGATCCCCGGCACCCGTAAGAGCAGCCGGCTGCTGGAGAACGTCGGCGCCACCCGGCTGACGCTCGACCAGGACGAGCTCGCGCTGCTGGAGCCCATCGCGGGCCAGGTCGCCGGCGACCGCTACCCGGACATGAGCTCGACGTCGGCGGCGCGCGAGTAGCCGGCAGACCGGACGAACAACCCTGCTACAGGCTCCGGTTCCGGCTTCGAAGCCGGAACCGGAGCCTGTAGTCGTTGTGCCTGTGCCCCTGCCCGTTGCCGTGGTTCACACCATTCCGAAGGCGTAGACGGCGAAGATCGCGGCCAGCGCCGTCGCCGCGGCGCGCCGGGCGCGCGTCACCCCCGTCCAGGGCGCTTCGAAACGGCGGGTGAAGCGGCCGATGCCGATCAGCGCGGCGGCGAAGACCGGCAGCCAGCAGAGCCGGGCGAGCAGCCAGCCGAGCGAGTCCGGCGCGGTCGTCAGGCCGGGGAGCGCGCCCAGGAAGGAGCTGGGGATCGCGGTGGCGAGCATGGCGGTCTGGTGCCAGCAGAAGATCGTCATCGCGGAGAGGTTGATGACGACGACCGGCGCCCAGAGCGCGGGCCGGCGCAGCAGCTTCGCGAGGCGCTCGCGCAGCAGGATCGCGGCGCCGCACTGGGTCGCGGCCAGCGCCACGACCAGCAGCGACGGCGGGTGCGAGTTGGTACGGGTCTCGCCTACGCCGAGAGATCCACGGCCGACGGCAGCGGGCCGAGCCCGGCGACCGGCTCCGCGATCGTCAACTCCACCGGGAAGCCGGCCCGTACGGTCGCTTCCACGAGCTGCGGCACCCGGTCCAGACCCGGCTGCGGCGCACGCTCGGGCCCGCGGTCCGCCCCGCCGCCCGACCGCTCGTCGCTGCGCAGCACGCCCAGCAGCAGCCGCATCTCGGCCAGGGACTCGCGGGCAGCGGCGGCGATCACGTTGAACTCCTCCTGCGCGGCGGGCGGCAGACCGGCGATCCGGTACGGCGCGCTGTCGGCCTGCACGGTGATCACCGACATATGGTGCGCGACGACGTCGTGCAGCTCACGGGCGATCCGGGCGCGCTCTTCCAGCAGCGTGCGCCGCGAACGCTCGGCCTCGCTGATGTCCTCCTGCTCGGCCAGCCGCCGCTGCGCGTCGCCGCGTTCGCGCAGCGCGCCGCCGATGATCAGCGGGATCGCGCTGAGCACGAACAGCAGCACGTTCGACCCGTCGCTGCGGTCCTGCACGGTGAGGCCCAGGACGAGTCCGGCGGCGCCGGTGGCCAGCCACACCGCGAACAGGGTGCGGCGCGTCTCGCGCAGCCCGAGCACGAACATCAGCGCCAGGTAACCGATCAGCATGGGGGGCGGCCAGGGCCACCCGCCGCCGTCGCCGGCCGGCACGCCGAGCAGCGCCAGCGCCCCGGCGAGATCGGCGGCGAAGACGATCCACCAGGCTTGCAGCGGGCGCGTGACGGCGAGCAGCAGCGGCAGGCCCTGCGCGGTGGCGAGCGCCCCGGCGAGGCCGCCGCTCAGGCCCATGTCGTTGACCGTCACATTGATGGAGGTGGGGATGAGCGTGGCGACGAGGCCGAGCGCGATCCCGTACGGGACGTACCGCTGCCAACGCCGCCTCGCTTTGCCGAGCAGCGGCGTCGGCGGGTGCGAGGGGGTTCCGAGGGCGTGCGCGAGCGCCCTCAGATTGCGCCGTGCGGCCCGCAGCAGGCCGTCCTGCGCCGCCGGTGGTGCGGAGGGCCGGGGCGCAGAGGGGGGTCCGGGTGGTGCGGCTGGGTTGCTCATGGCCCGCTCAGCGTATGCGGCGGGGTGGGCCGGGGCGTCATACCGGGGACCTGCCGGGAGGTGATACCCGGGTAGGGGGCGCCCGCCGCGCGAGCCGGGACGCGGCGGACCGGCCCGACTCGGTCCGGCCCGGACCGGCGGCCCGCGTCCGTGACGCGACCAGCGGCAGCGGCCGAGGAGCGGACGACCCGCCGGGCTGCAACCCTGTCCCGGGCTGCAACCCTGTCCCGGGCTGCAACCCTGTCCCGGGCTGCAACCCTGTCCCGGGCTGCAGTCCAGCCCCGGGCTGCAGTCCAGCCCCGGGCTGCAGTCCAGCCCCGGGCTGCAGTCCAGCCCCGGGCTGCAGTCCAGCCCCGGGCTACAGTCCAGCCCCGGGCTACAGCCCAGCCCCGAGCTACAGCTCCGCGAGCAGCTCCGCCTTCTTCGCGCTGAATTCCTCATCGGTCAGCAGCCCCGCCTCGTGCAGCGAGCCGAGGTGCCGGATGCGGTCGGCGATGTCGGCCGGGTCGGAGCGGGCGGGCTCGGAGTGGGCCGGGCGGACGCCGTCGGCCGGGAGCGCGGGGGCGGCGGAGCGTACGGCCTCCAGTACGGCCGCCGCGAAGGGCAGCGACTCGTGGACGAGGCCGTAGCCGAGCCCGAAGACGACGGCGGCGGGGTCCTGGTCCGCCTCGCCGGGCCGCGGCGCGCAGCCCCGGCGGTCCACCAGGCGCAGATGGCCGTCGAAGACGTCGGGGGAGCGCCACTCGACGTCCGTCAGCTCGGTCACCGGGAAGCTCTGGTCGCCGGCTTTCCACTTCGCGGAGGACGCGCCGGTCCAGAACCAGCGGAAGGTCACCCTGCTGCCGTCGAAGGACGCCTTGCCGTCGTACGCCTTGAAGGAGCGCGGCGACTCGGGCGCGCTGACCAGATAGCGGTCGGCGGGCTCGCCCGCGGCCGGGCCGAGCACCGAGCGCAGCTCGTCGGCGTAGTACTCGGCGAGCACCTCGCGCTCGGCGGGCAGCACCAGGCGGTACGGGTCGCAGCCGTCCTTGAGCTGTCCGTCGGCCGCGTCCATCAGCGGATCCGCGCCGCGCCGGGGCACGGCGCGCAGCGCCACCGTCCCGCGCTTGCCCGGCGCCAGTTCCACGGCTGCCAGCGCTTCGTAGGGGATGCGTCGCTCGCCGAGCACTTGGAGCAGCTTCGGCGTGCGAATCCCCCGTTCGAAGCGGATGAGCACGGAGTCGGTGTCGAACTCCCAGACCGTGTGAAAACCGGCCAGCACATCACCCATGTGGCTCATCGTATGTGGCGGCTGCCCGCCCGTCCCCCCTTGGAGCGCTACGCGCGTCAATCGGCGACTACGGCTTTTTCTACGGCCGTTGTCATGGCTCGGCCCTCGCCTACCCGGCTTCGGGCGGGTCAGGCCGGGTCAGGCGACGTCGGCGGCGCAGTCGCGGTCCCGGTCGGAGCAGCTGACCGAATCGATGGCGCCCACCCCGATCCGCGCGAAGTTGTTCAGGCTCTCGGTGCCCGGCACGAAGTATCCGGGGTGACCGACGGCGCCGGCGGCCGAGACCACCCGGGCGCCGAACTCGGCGGAGACGGGGTCGGCGCCGTGCCCGAGGCCGCCCAGCTCCAGGTGGGGGATGTCCCGGATCCAGTCGTCGGAGTCCCGGGTCGCCCAGATGCGGGCGCTGGTGTGCAGCCCGGCGGCGGTCTCGGCGCGCATGCCGGGGCTGCCGGCCACGGCGATGTCGGTGACCCGGTCGGGCAGGTCGCGGGCCGCGACGCCGCAGACCACGGAGCCGTAGCTGTGACAGAACAGCGCCACCCGCGACTGCTGGGGGAGCGCCTCGATCAGCGACCGCAGCCGTCCGGAGCCCGCCTCGGCGAGCTGGCCGGTGGCCGCGCCCATGCCGACGCCGACGGGCGTGGTGTAGTCGGCCCAGGCGATGACGGCGGTGCCGGTTCCCGGCCGGGTGCGCCGCTCGGCGCCGTACAGCGCGCCGGCCATGCCGACCGGGGCGATCCGCGCGCGTTCGGTCCGCTCGAAGTTGGAGACGTTGGTGTCCACGCCGGGCACCACGACCGACACCCGCTCCGCCGTGTCGAGGTCGCCGAAGACCTCGGCGGCCCGGCCGGAGCCGGTGGGGTCGAAGGCGAGGATCTGCCGGCCGTCGCGCATCAGCGAGGTGAAGCGGTGCACCAGGTTGTCGGCGGTCTGGCGGCCGATCGGCGTCAGACCGGTGTCGTGCACGCGTTCGCGCTCGACGGCTCGGGCCTGCGCCAGGGCGGTGTGGTTGGCGCGGTAGCGCAGTTTCAGCGGCGCGCCGTTGAGGTTGCCGACGACCAGCGGGTACTTGTCCGCGAGCCGGAGCCGCTGGGCGGCGGTCAGCGAGTCGAAGAAGCGCTCCAGTGAGGCGGGCGCGGCCTTCGGGTCGGGCAGCTCGTGGCCTCGGAAGGTCGCGTGCTGCCAGGAGCTGACCGTGCTTGCCATCGGGCCCGAGTCCGGTCTGTGGTTCCGGACGGCCGTCCAACCCGTGGTCGCGAGCATGACGAACACCACCGCCAGTGCGAGGGCCGCTCGCAGGAGGGTGGATTCAGGGGAAGGGGAGCCGAGCTCAGGGAAAGAAGTCACCGCGAGACACCCTAGGAGAAACCAGCCGGTAGTCACGCATCGCGTGATCCATCTCACGTTTCAAGGAGGGTGATTATGCACACGCGGAGAGGGTGCTCGCGCGTGGACGCGCCGCGCCCGCCCCGTCCTGACGCGTCAACGCGGCGCCCCGCCGCGACCTCGCGTACGGAAACGCGGCGCCCCGCCGCGACCTCGCGTACGGACCAGGCCCGCCCGCCCGTACGGCTCAGCGGCCGTCCGGCCGCCAGTTCGCGGCCAGCGCGGGGCCCAGCTGGTCGAGGTGCGCGGCGGTGATGTCGCGGATCGAGTCCACGCTGCAGTCCTGGCCCGCTCCCCAGAGCTGGCCCGCCATCCGCATCACGCCGGAGAACGCGGCGACCACGACGCGCGGCCGGGGGTCGGTGTCCACGTCCAGGCCCTCGCGGCGGGCGATCTCCCGGGCGATCCGCTCCTCCAGCTCGGTGGAGCGCCGCAGGTGGACGGCGAGCAGCGCCGGAGTGCACTCGATCATCCGGTAGGTCCGCATGTGCAGTTCGAGCGGGATGATCTCCTGGATCGCCTCGCCGATGTTGTCCCAGGACTCCAGCACGGCCCGGCGCAGCGCTTCGAGCGGGGCCTCGGTGGCGGGCCGGGCGAGCACGGCCGCGAGGAAGTGCGACTCCGCCTCCTCCTGGACGGCGAAGGCGACCTCTTCCTTGTTGGCGAAGTAGCGGAAGAAGGTGCGCTGGGAGACGTCCACCGTGTCCGCGATCTCGTCGACCGTGGTCCGGTCGTACCCCTTCTCGGCGAAGAGTTCGAGGGCCGAGCGCACCAGCGCGTCGCGGGTGCGCTGCTT
Organism: Streptomyces sp. H27-D2; assembly: GCF_035828615.1. NCBI lineage: Bacteria > Bacillati > Actinomycetota > Actinomycetes > Kitasatosporales > Streptomycetaceae > Streptomyces > Streptomyces sp. H27-D2. The sequence continues at coordinate 43,426 of NZ_JAYMZR010000012.1, forward strand.
CTTGCGTTCGCGCAGCCCGCCTGTGGCGATTGTCCGCTCCGTGGTCACAGTCGGTGCCTCTCTTCTGCGTCTTCCCTGCGTGTGCTCAGTGCGTTCTCTGTGCGTTCTCGGTGTTTGCGCTGATCAGAATAGCTGTGAGCTATATGACAGTTACCGGCTTGTGAATCGGTTTGTCAATTGTCAGCGACAGCCATAATCTCGCAACCATGACGTCTCAGACCACCGTCGCCGATCAGGTGCCGAATCCGCCCGTACCGGAGCTCCGGAAGGGGCTGCGCGGCCACCCCTGGCTGACCCTCTTCTCCGTCGCGATCGGCGTGATGATGGTCGCGCTCGACGGCACGATCGTCGCCATCGCCAACCCAGCCATCCAGAAGGACCTCGGAGCGACACTCCCCGAAGTCCAGTGGATAACCAACGGCTATCTGCTCGCCCTCGCCGTCTCGCTCATCACAGCCGGCAAGCTCGGTGACCGCTTCGGCCACCGCCAGACCTTCCTCATCGGCATCGCGGGCTTCGCCGCCGCCTCCGGCGCCATCGGCCTGTCCGGGAGCGTGACGCTGGTCGTCGTCTTCCGGGTGCTCCAGGGCCTGTTCGGCGCGCTGCTGATGCCGGCCGCGCTCGGCCTGCTGCGCGCGACCTTCCCCGCCGAGAAGCTCAACATGGCGATCGGCATCTGGGGCGCGGTCATCGGCGCGTCCACCGCCGCGGGACCCATCATCGGCGGTCTGCTCGTCGAGCACGTCAGCTGGGAGTCGGTCTTCTTCATCAATGTGCCGGTCGGCATCGTCGCGCTGGTCCTCGGCGCGCTGATCCTCAAGGACCACCGGCCCCTCAACGCGGTCAAGTCCTTCGACGTCCCCGGCATCCTGCTGCTCTCGGGATCGATGTTCTGCCTCATCTGGGCGCTCATCAACGCCATCGAGTGGGGCGGCTGGGGCGCCGCGAAGACGCTGCTCTTCCTGGGCCTCGCGGTGGTCGGCTTCGCGCTCTTCATCTTCTGGGAGACCAAGGCGCGCGAGCCGCTGCTCCCGCTCGGCATGTTCAAGTCCGTCCCGCTCTCGGCCGGCACCGTCCTGATGGTGCTGATGGCCTTCGGCTTCATGGGCGGCCTCTTCTTCGTCACCTTCTACCTCCAGAACGTGCACGGAATGAGCCCGGTCGACAGCGGTCTGCACCTGCTGCCGCTCACCGCCATGATGATCATCGCCTCGCCTGTCGCGGGCGCGGTGATCACCAAGGTCGGACCGCGCATCCCGCTGGTCGCCGCGATGGTCATCACCGCTATCGCGCTGTTCGGCATGGCCTCGCTGGAAGTCGGCACCGGCACCGGCCTGATGTCGCTCTGGTTCGCCCTGCTCGGCCTCGGCCTCGCCCCGGTGATGGTCGGCGCCACCGAGGTCATCGTCGGCAACGCCCCGCTGGAGCACGCCGGCGTCGCGGGCGGCCTCCAGCAGGCCGCGATGCAGGTCGGCGGCAGCCTCGGCACCGCCGTGCTCGGCGCGGTCATGGCCGCCAGGGTGGACAACACGCTGGCCGGCAACTGGACCGGCGCCAAGCTGCCCCCGGTGACCCCGGATCAGCTGGACAAGGTCTCCGACGCGGTCACGGTCGGCGCGGCCCCGATCGCCAAGGGCACCCCTCCGGAGATCGCCGCGAAGATCACCAGCGTCGCGCATGACACCTTCGTGTCGGGCATGGGCCTGGCCTTCACCGTCGCAGGCTGCGTCGCGGTGCTCGCGGCGGTCGTCGCGCTGTTCACCAAGCGCGGCGACAACGCCGACGCGGCGGGAGGCGGCGTCCACGTCTGACCCGGCCGCCGCAGCGCGGTAGCGCGTCAACACCGCAGCGCGTCAACATCGGACCGCGTCAACATCGCAGGTCAACAGCCCCGCCGGGAGCACTCCGGCGGGGCTGTCCCCTATCCGGGCGGACCGGGCCTCCCGCCCTTGGCGGGCGTGCCGCGCGGCCGTCAGGCTGCCTTCCAGGGCCCTACGAGGGGTCCGCCCGACCCGTACGAGGGGTCCACACGACATGGGGGAGTTCCACATGATCAAGCTCAAGCGCATCGCCGCGACAGCCCTGACCGCGACCGTCACCGCGACCGTCACCGCAGCAGCCGCCGCCGTCGCACTCGCACCGGCCGCCGCGACGGCCACCACGCCGACGGCCGGCAACCCGAGGAACGCCGAGCCGGCGGCGGCCACCATCCGCCGCGCCGGCCCCGCCTCGGGAGACTGCGCCACCGGCCAGCTCTGCCTCTGGAAGCACCGCGACTTCGGCGGAAAGCGCCGGGTCCACGAGCTCGCGGACACCGAGATCGAGAGCTGCGTGCCGCTGCCGGCCGGCGCCACCGCCGCGTCCCTCGCCAACCGCACCGGTCGCCCAGTCACCACGTACCAGAGCGCCGAGTGCGCCACCGAAGGCGAGTTCGCGACCTACCCGTCCGGCAGTTGGGTGCCCGAATCCGCTTACCAGGTACGGGCGTTCAAGGTCTGGGAGAACTGAGCGGGACGGCGCGAGCGGCACCCGGGGCGGCCCCGGACGCCGCGAGCGGCACCCGGACGGCGACACGCCGCTGCCCCGACCGGAAGAAATCCGGTCGGGGCAGCGGCGGTGCCACACGCGTACGGGTCAGGCGTCGCCGCCGGCCGCGCCGGGGGAGGCCGCCGTCACGTCGAGCAGCTGGTACCGGTCGATCGCCTGCTTCAGCAGCGAGCGGTCGATCCTGCCCTCCTTGGCGAGCTCGGTGAGCACGCCGAGCACGATCGACTGAGCGTCGATGTGGAAGAAACGACGCGCCGCGCCACGGGTGTCAGCGAAGCCGAAGCCGTCCGCGCCCAGCGACTGGTACGGCGCCGGGACCCAGCGCGCGATCTGGTCCGGGACCGAACGCATCCAGTCGGAGACCGCGACCACCGGACCCTCGGAGCCCTGGAGCTTCGTCGTCACATACGGGACGCGCTGCTCCTCCTCCGGGTGCAGCAGGTTGTGCTGCTCGACCTGCACCGCCTCACGGCGCAGCTCGTTCCAGGAGGTCGCCGACCAGACGTCGGCCTTGACGTCCCAGTCGTCCGCGAGGATGCGCTGCGCCTCGACGGCCCACGGCACCGCGACGCCGGACGCCAGGATCCGCGCGGCGTGCTGACCCTTCTCGGCGGCCTTGTAGCGGTACAGGCCCTTGAGGATGCCCTCGGCGTCCACGTCGGCCGGCTCCGCCGGGTGCTGGATCGGCTCGTTGTAGACGGTGAGGTAGTAGAAGATGTCCTCGGCGTCCGGGCCGTACATCCGGCGCAGACCGTCCTTCATGATGTGCGCCATCTCGAAGCCGAACGCGGGGTCGTAGCTGACGACCGCCGGGTTGGTCGAGGCGAGCAGCTGCGAGTGACCGTCGGCGTGCTGAAGGCCCTCGCCGGTCAGCGTGGTGCGACCGGCGGTGGCGCCCAGGACGAAGCCCCGGGCCAACTGGTCGGCCATCTGCCAGAACTGGTCACCCGTCCGCTGGAACCCGAACATCGAGTAGAAGACGTAGACCGGGATCATCGGCTCGCCGTGCGTCGCGTAGGCGGAGCCCGCCGCGATCAGCGAGGCCGTACAGCCCGCCTCGGAGATGCCGTCGTGCAGCATCTGGCCGGTCGGCGACTCCTTGTACGCGAGCAGCAGATCGCGGTCCACGGACTCGTACTGCTGGCCCAGCGGGTTGTAGATCTTCGCGGTCGGGAAGAACGCGTCCATGCCGAAGGTGCGGTACTCGTCGGGGGCGATCAGCACGAAACGCCTGCCGATCTCCTTGTCCCGCATGAGGTCCTTGAGGATGCGGACGAACGCCATGGTGGTGGCGATCGACTGCTGCCCCGAGCCCTTCTTGGCCGCCGCGTAGGTCTTCTCCTCGGGGAGGACCAGCGGCTTCGCCCGCACGACGCGGGTCGGCACATAGCCGCCCAGCGAGTCGCGGCGGTCGTGCATGTACTGGATCTCTTCCGAGTCCCGGCCGGGGTGGTAGTACGGCGGCGCGCCGGACTCCAGCTCCTTGTCCGCGATCGGGATGTGCAGCCGGTCGCGGAAGCGCTTGAGGTCGTCGGCCGTCAGCTTCTTCATCTGGTGGGTCGCGTTGCGGCCCTCGAAGTTCGGACCCAGGGTCCAGCCCTTCACCGTCTGCGCCAGGATGACGGTCGGCTGGCCCTTGTGCGCCTTCGCCGCCGCGTACGCCGCGTAGACCTTCTTGTGGTCGTGTCCGCCGCGGCCCAGGTGCAGGATCTGGTCGTCGGTCATGCCCTCGACCATGTTGCGCAGCCGGTGGTCGTCGCCGAAGAAGTGGTTGCGGATGTACTCGCCGGTCTCGGTCGCGTACGTCTGGAACTGCCCGTCCGGCGTGGTGTTGAGCTTGTTGACCAGCACCCCGTCGCGGTCCTGCGCGAGCAGCGGGTCCCAGCTGCGGTCCCACACCAGCTTGATGACGTTCCAGCCGGCGCCGCGGAACTGCGACTCCAGCTCCTGGATGACCTTGCCGTTGCCGCGCACCGGGCCGTCGAGCCGCTGGAGGTTGCAGTTGACGACGAAGGTGAGGTTGTCGAGACCCTCACGGGCGGCGATTGAGAGCTGGCCGAGCGACTCGGGCTCGTCCATCTCGCCGTCGCCGAGGTAGGCCCAGACATGCGACTTGGAGGTGTCGGCGATGCCGCGCGCCTCCATGTAGCGGTTCATCCGGGCCTGGTAGATCGCACCCAGCGGGCCGAGGCCCATGGAGACGGTCGGGAATTCCCAGAAGTCCGGCATCAGCCGAGGGTGCGGATAGCTGGACAGCCCGTAGGGAGCTTTGGACTTCTCCTGCCGGAAGCCGTCGAGCTGCTGCTCGCTCAGCCGGTCCAGCAGAAACGCGCGGGCGTAGATGCCCGGCGACGCGTGGCCCTGGAAGAAGATCTGGTCGCCGCCGTCACCTTCGTCCTTGCCGCGGAAGAAGTGGTTGAAGCCCACGTCGTAGAGCGACGCCGAGGAGGCGAAGGTGGCGATGTGACCGCCCACCCCGATCCCCGGGCGCTGCGCGCGGGAAACCATCACGGCCGCGTTCCAGCGGGTCGCGTTCAGGACCTTGCGCTCGATTTCCTCGTTGCCGGGGAAGAACGGTTCGTCCTTGGTCGCGATGGTGTTGACGTAATCCGTGCTGCGCATCTCGGGCACGGCAACACGCTTCTCGCGCGCGCGCTCGATCAGGCGGAGCATCAGGTAGCGAGCTCGTTCCCTGCCTCGCTCATCGACGGCTGCGTCGAGCGAGTCGAGCCATTCCTGGGTCTCTTCGGGATCGAAGTCCGGGACCTGGCTGGGAAGGCCGCCAATGATGATCGGGTTGCGATCGGATCCGGAAGCCACGCTGTTCCTTCGCTGTTCGGTCTAGCTCTGCATGTGTCGCGCCGCCTCCCATCGTGGACCGCGGGGGCGGAAACGTCATCTCTACTGGGCGGTAACCACCACTCTGTGAGACGGTCGCTCTGGGCCGGTAGCCTGGGCACCGACCAAATCGCAACCTTACGCCCACCATGGGACCACCTTGCGTACGGCCGTTCGGACCCCGGGGTGTGACCTGCCCGGCCCGTTCCGCACAAACCCGACAGATTGCTGTGGTGTGCATCACTCAGAGCTGTGCATCTTGCGGCGAGACGTCAACGTTTGGGCGAGATCGGCGGCCGGGTACTTGCGCGAACCGCCCGGCCCGTGTGGACTACGGCCATCGCCTCGCGTGCGCGGGGCGTCCAAAAGCATTTTCTCGAACATGACAGGAGGCAATCCGTGAGCGCGACCGCGGACCACGCGGAGGAGCGGACCAACCCTGCCGCCAGGCTCGGTTTCCAGCCCGGACAGGTGGTCCAGGAGCTCGGCTTCGACGACGACGCCGAGCAGGAACTCCGTGCCGAGCAGGAACTCCGTGAGGGAATCGAGGCCATCACAGGCCAGGAACTCGTCGACGAGGAATACGACGACGTTGCCGACGCCGTGGTGCTGTGGTTCCGCGAGGACGACGGCGACCTGACGGACGCGCTGGTGGATGCGACCACCATGGTCGACGACGGTGCCCCGATCTGGCTGATGACTCCCAAGACGGGGCGCGACGGATACGTCGAGCCGAGCGACATCGGTGAGGCCGCGACCACCGCCGGCCTCGCCCAGACCAGCAGTGTCAACGCGGGCAAGGATTGGACCGGCAGCCGCCTGGTCACTCCGAAGTCAGCACGCTCCGGCAAGCAGCGCTAGCGCCCCTGCCGGCAAGCTCTGCCCCGTCGGGCGGACACTGCCGGTCGCGGCACTGGCAGGCACCGGCCATCGGCCGGTCCGCCCCCACAGCAAGGCAGGAACCGCAGAGCCCCTCCGACCTGGGTCGGCAGGGGCTCTGCGCGTAGGGTGGACGCGACTTGTCCAGCTCTGCGAAAGGACGTGTACCCATGGCGGTCGAGGTGGGCACGGAGGCTCCGGACTTCGAGCTGCGCAACCAGCACGGCGAGCTCATCCGGCTCTCCGGCTTCCGGGGCGAGAAGAACGTCGTCCTGGTCTTCTACCCCTTCGCCTTCACCGGCGTCTGCACCGGCGAACTGGCCGCGCTGCGCGACGAGCTGCCGACGTTTCTCAACGAGGAGACGCAGTTGCTCGCGGTCTCCAACGACTCGCTGTTCACCCTGCGGGTCTTCGCCGAGCAGGAGCGGCTGGGCTTCCCGCTGCTGTCGGACTTCTGGCCGCACGGGACGGCCTCGCGCGCCTATGGCGTCTTCGACGAGGACAAGGGCTGCGCGATGCGCGGCACGTTCGTCATCGACAAGGACGGTGTGGTGCGCTGGACCGTCGTCAACGGCATGCCGGACGCGCGCGACCTGAGCGAGTACGCGAAGGCGCTCGCGGCGCTCTGACGCCGCCACCGGCCCGCGCCGACCCGGCCGGCCTCCGTCGGGCCCGCCTGGCGATACTTGGCACAAGGGCCTGTGGTCCCGGGGAACCGGTCACTAGGATCAACACGTTGATTCCAAGGCAATGTATGGCGGGGGCGCAGTTCTCTACGTACCCCTCGAACCTATGGGAGGACTCGTGGGAGTCAGCCTCAGCAAGGGCGGAAACGTCTCGCTGTCGAAGGCCGCGCCCAACCTGACGGCGGTCATCGTCGGTCTCGGCTGGGACGCCCGGACCACCACCGGCGGTGACTTCGACCTCGACGCCAGCGCACTGCTGACGAACACCGAGGGCAAAGTCAGCAACGACGGCAACTTCGTCTTCTTCAACAACCTGAAGAGCCCGGACGGCTCGGTCGAGCACACCGGTGACAACCTCACCGGCGAGGGCGAGGGGGACGACGAGGTCGTCAAGGTCAACCTCGCCGGCGTGCCGGCCGACGTCGCGAAGATCGTCTTCCCGGTCTCGATCTACGAGGCCGAGGGCCGCCAGCAGAGCTTCGGCCAGGTGCGCAACGCGTACATCCGGGTGGTCAACCAGGCCGACAACACCGAACTCGCGCGCTACGACCTCAGCGAGGACGCCTCGACGGAGACCGCGATGGTCTTCGGCGAGCTGTACCGCAATGGCGCGGAGTGGAAGTTCAGGGCCATCGGCCAGGGGTACGCCTCGGGCCTGCGCGGCATCGCGCAGGACTTCGGCGTCAACGTCTGAGCCGTCCGTCCCACCGTGACAACGTCCGGCGCCGCACACGCCCCTGCCGACGGGGAGTGCGGCGCCGGACGCGGATCGGCAGCACTTTTTCAGCAGCACTGTTACCGGGGAGGAACCAAGAACATGGGCGTAACGCTCGCCAAGGGGGGAAATGTCTCCCTTTCCAAGGCCGCACCCAACCTCACGCAGGTATTGATCGGCCTGGGCTGGGACGCACGCTCCAGCACCGGCGCGCCGTTCGACCTCGACGCCAGTGCGCTGCTGTGCGGATCGGGGCGGGTGCTCGGTGACGAGTACTTCATTTTCTACAACAACCTCAAGAGCCCTGAGGGCTCGGTGGAGCACACGGGCGACAACCTGACGGGCGAGGGCGAGGGCGACGACGAGTCGATCCTGGTGGACCTGAGTCTGGTGCCGGACAGTGTCGACAAGATCGTCGTGCCGGTGTCGATTCACGACGCCGACGCCCGCGGCCAGACGTTCGGCCAGGTCACCAATGCCTTTATCCGGGTGGTGAACCAGGCGGACCAGGCGGAGTTGGCGCGGTACGACCTTTCCGAGGACGCGTCGAGCGAGACGGCGATGATCTTTGGGGAGCTGTACCGCTACAACGGGGAGTGGAAGTTCCGCGCCGTGGGGCAGGGGTACGCGTCCGGACTACGAGGCATCGCTCTAGACTTCGGGGTCAACGTTTCGTAAAGCCGCGCACTGTGCGGGGGAAACTCGTACACACACGATTGGGTAGCCAGTGCTCCTGAAAACCTTCGGCTGGTCCTTTGGCGTCACCGCCTTGGGACTTGTCGCTGCCGTGTTCTACGGGGGGTGGAAGGCACTGGCCCTTGTGGGCATCCTCTCCATCCTCGAGATCTCGTTGTCCTTCGACAACGCGGTCGTCAACGCCGGCGTGCTGAAGAAGATGAACGCTTTCTGGCAGAAGATCTTCCTCACCGTCGGCGTGCTGATCGCCGTCTTCGGCATGCGGCTGATCTTCCCGGTCGTGATCGTCGCCATCTCCGCCAAGCTCGGCCCGATCGAAGCCGTTGACCTGGCGTTCAACGAACCCACGCGCTACGAGCACCTGGTGACCGACGCCCATGCGTCGATCGCTTCGTTCGGTGGCATGTTCCTGTTGATGATCTTCCTCGACTTCATCTTCACCGACCGTGACATCAAGTGGCTCGGCTGGCTGGAGCGCCCGCTGGCCAAGCTCGGCAAGGTTGACATGCTGTCGGTCTGCATCGCGCTGGTCGCGCTGCTCGTCGTCGGCACCACCATCGCCACCGCCGCGCACGTCACCGCGGGGCACGAGGACAAGAGCAGCACGGTCTTCCTCTCCGGCATCGCCGGCCTGGTCACCTATCTCGTGGTGGGCGGTCTGTCGAGTTTCTTCGAGAACCGCTTGGAGGAGCAGGAGGAGCACGAACACGAGGAGGAGGAAGCGGCCAAGAAGCAGGGCAAGCAGCCGACGATGGTCGGGCTGGCCGGCAAGGCCGCCTTCTTCATGTTCCTCTACCTCGAAGTGCTGGACGCCTCGTTCTCCTTCGACGGGGTCATCGGCGCTTTCGCCATCACCAACGACATCGTCATCATGGCGCTCGGCCTGGGCATCGGCGCGATGTACGTCCGGTCGCTCACCGTCTACCTGGTCCGCCAGGGCACCCTGGACGACTACGTCTACCTGGAGCACGGCGCGCACTACGCGATCGGCGCGCTCGCCGTCATCCTGCTGGTCACCATCAAGTGGCAGATCAACGAGGTCATCACCGGCCTCGTCGGCGTGGTGCTGATCGCCGCCTCGTTCTGGTCCTCGGTCCGGCGCAACCGCGCGCTGGCGGCCCAGGAGAACGACTCCGAGGAGAAACCGACGGAGATGTCCGAGGTCTGATCCGGACGCCTTCGCCGCGCCGCGCGGCGCAGCGGTGTGTGACCGGCGTCAGTTTGAGGAACGCTCTCTTGCGGGGCGGGGCCCGGGGCCCCCCCCCGGCCCCCCCCCCCCGCGGTAGGTCGGGCCGGTCGGCCCGTATGACGGCGTGGGGGTGGGCAGCGTGTCCTTCTGGAACAACTGGCGACGAGCCGACGACACAGCGTTCGACAGCGGGGGCGCGTCGGGCGCGATCGAGCTGACCAAGCGGCATCCGGTGGTCTCGCTGACCAAGCAGGGGGCGGCCACCGGCAACCTCCGGGTCAACCTCTCCTGGCGGATGCGCACGTCCGACTTCGACGGGCGGACTGGCGGTGGCGGCGGGAAACTGCGCAACCCGCTGCGGATGTTCAAGCCGGAAGTGGTGCAGGCGCAGGGGCCCGCGGTGGTCAACGTGGACCTCGACCTCGCGTGCATGTACGAGATGACGGACGGCAGCAAGGGCGTGGTGCAGCCGCTCGGCAGCTTCTTCGGCAGCACCAACACGCCGCCGTACGTCAAGCTCAGCGGCGACGACCGGTTCGGCGCGCCGTCGGGCGAGACCATCTACGTCAATCTGGATCACCGCGAGGAGATCCGCAGGCTGCTCGTCTTCGTCTACATCTACGACGGCACCCCGGCCTTCGACCGCACGCACGCGATCGTGACGCTCTTCCCGAGCAACGGCCCGCGGATCGAGATCTCGCTAGACGAGCGGACCTCGCAGGCCCGCTCGTGCGCCGTGGTGATGATCGAGAACGTCAAGGGCGAGCTGACCGTCCGCCGCGAGGTGAAGTACGTCTACGGCTTCCAGGCCGAGCTGGACCGGCTGTACGGCTGGGGTCTGCAGTGGGGGCGCGGCTACAAGACGAAGGTCTGAGCGGGCCCTCCCGGAGAGCCGGCCGGGGGCGCGGCAGGCCAGGGCGCGGCCGGGCTGAGAGGCCGCCGCGCCCGGTGTCCGCTACCTCTTCTGGAACTGCGGCCCCTGCGGCGGCAGCGTGAAGTTCGGGTCCGGCACCGGCGGGCCGGCCTGCGGCGGCTGTTGCGGGTAGCCGTACGCGCCCTGCTGCGGATAGCCGTACGCGGGCTGCGGCGGGGCGGCCGGCGGCGGCGGGGCCTGCGGGTAGCCGTAACCGGCCGCCGAAGGCTGCGGCGCGGGGAAGGGGACCTGCGCGGGCACCGGCGCGGGCTGCGGCTGTGCCCGCGGCTCCGGCATCCGGGCGGGGTCCATGACGTGCTGCTGCGTGACGGCCTGCGGATCGGACAACTGCTGCGGCGCGCGCTCGGACTCGGGGGAGGTCTCGTCCACCGAGATGCCGAAATCCGTGGCCAGGCCGATCAGGCCGGTCTCGTAGCCCTGTCCCAGCGCCCGGAATTTCCAGGCGTCGCCGCGTCGGTACAGCTCGCCACAGATGAGCGCCGTCTCCTTGCCCGTCTCCGGCTGCACCTCGAAGCGCACCAGCGGCTCGCCGTCGTCGCCGCCCGTCGCCGCGTCGTACAGCAGCACGCACAGGTCCGGCACACCGCCGAAGGTGCCGCCGTCCGACGAGGCGGCCAGCACGATCCGGTCCACCGTCGCGTCGAGCGCGGACAGATCCGCCTCGACGGTGTCCGTGAGCCCTTCGATCAGCCGTTTCTTGGGCAGATGGCGTACCAGCCCGGACGGATGCCGGGGCTGGTTGTAGAAGATGAAGTCCTCGTCCGAGCGCACGCGGCCCTCCGTCCCCAGCAACAGGGCGGAAGCATCCACGTCAGGGACGTCGGGTCCGGGCGTCCAGCGCAGCACCGCCCGTACCGCCGTGGTCTCCAGCGGGATGTTCGACCCCTTCAGCATCGCGTGCGTCATAGCGGCAATCCTGCCTTCCCGGGGGGCTGCCCGACAACGCGGGGGCGGCGGAGGATGCGCCGGACACCCGATTGGACATGCCGCCGATGCGTGGGGGTTACGTGATTGTCACGCCGTCGGGAACTTTCAGTCGATAGTCGCACGTACGCTTATCGGCTGGATCCAGCCACCGGGCCATCATCTACACGGGGAGTTATATGCGTCATTTCGGACACCTTGCGCCGGATGTTCGGAAGGATCTCTTCCATAAGGAGCCCGCCGAATTCACCGCCGACTCCCCGTCCCGCCTGCTTGCCATCGCTCTCGGCGCCACGCTCTACAGCCCCGCCACCCGGCTGCGGCTGGCCGACGACGTGATCAAGCAGGCCGGGCGCGGTGTGGTGTCCATGGTGCTGTGCCTGGAGGACTCGATCGACGACGGCGAAGTGGCCGACGCCGAGGAGAATCTCGTACGGCAATTCGCACGATTGGCCGAGTGCGCGACCGAGGTCGATCTGCCGTTGTTGTTCATCCGAGTCCGCAAACCGGAACAGATTCCCGACCTGGTGCGGCGGATCGGAACACCCTCCCGGCTGCTGTCCGGATTCGTACTCCCCAAGTTCACCGAGGAGCGCGGCGTTCCGTTCATGGAGGCGCTGGCCTCCGCCGAGAGCGCCTGCGGGCGGCGGCTGTTCGCGATGCCGGTGCTCGAATCGCCCGAGCTGATGCATCTGGAAAGCCGCACCGAAACCCTGCGCGGCATCGCCAGGACCGTCGACAAGTACCGCGACCGGGTGCTCGCGCTGCGGCTCGGCGTCACCGACTTCTGCTCCGCCTACGGCCTGCGGCGGGCCCCCGACATGACCGCCTACGACGTCCAGCTCGTCGCCTCGGTCATCGCCGACGTGGTCAACGTGCTGGGACGGGCCGACGGCACCGGATTCACCGTGACCGGACCGGTCTGGGAGTACTTCCGGCTCCAGGAGCGGATGTTCAAGCCCCAGCTGCGCCGCAGCCCCTTCACCGGCCGGGCCGAGGAACTGCGCACCGCCCTGATCGAGCACGACATGGACGGCCTGCTGCGCGAGATCGGCCTCGACCGGGCCAATGGGCTCCAGGGCAAGACCTGCATCCACCCCTCACACGTCGCCCCCGTGCACGCGCTCTCGGTGGTCAGCCACGAGGAGTACACCGACGCGGTGGACATCCTCAGCCCGGAGCGGGGCGGCGGCGGTGTGCTGCGCTCGGCGTATACGAACAAGATGAACGAAGTGAAGCCGCACCGGGCCTGGGCCGAGCGGACCATGCTGCGGGCCGAGGTCTTCGGGGTGGCGCGCGAGGGCGTGGGCTTCGTGGAACTGCTGGCCGCGGGCCTGAGCACCGGGGACACGGCCTGATATGGCTAGTACGAGTGAAAGCGCCGGTACGAGTGAAAGCGCCGGTACGAGTGATGAGGCCGGTACGAGTGATCCGAGCGGGATGAAGCCGGAGCGGGTGGCTGAACAGGTGGCGGGCATGAACGGTGTGGACGGCGTGGACGGCGGCGCTGTGTGGTCGGGGGAGTGGGTCGCGGAGCGGCTCGGCGTCGGCTTCAGCGGCGTCGAGGGCGCGTCGGCGGCCGACTCCGCGCTCGGCGCGCGCCGGCTGCGGGAACTGCTCGGGCTCGCGCTGCGGCGCAACCCCAAGCGGGCGCACCTGCTCGTCTCGAACGTCCTGGGCAAGCACGTCCCGACGAGCCCGGCGGCCGCGCACGGCGCGGGCCACAGCCTGGGGCGGCGGGTGCGGGAGCTGCTCGGCGACGAGTCGGCCGCGCGGGCGGTGGTGCTGGGCTACGCCGAGACCGCGACCGGCCTCGGCCACAGCGTCGCGGACGGCCTGGCCCTCGCGCCCTACCTGCACTCGACGCGGCGGCCGGTGCCCGGCACCGTCTCCGTCGGCGGCTTCGAGGAGGAGCACAGCCACGCGACCTCCCACCTGCTGCTCCCCGAGGACCCGGAGCTGCTCAGCGGGGACGGCCCGCTGGTCCTGGTCGACGACGAGTTCTCGACCGGCCGGACCGTGCTGAACACCATCGAGGCCCTGCACGCGCGCTTCCCCCGGGAGCGGTACGTCGTGGTGGCGCTGGTGGACATGCGCTCCGCGCCGGACCGGGCACGGCTGGAGAAGTTCGCGGCTCAGCTCGGCGCGCGGGTGGACCTGATCGCCTTCGCGGCCGGGACGGTACGGCTGCCCGACGGGGTGCTGGAGCGCGGGCAGCGGCTCGTGGCGGAGGCCGAAGCAGCCGTAGCCGCGGGGGCGGTAGTGAGCGGTGCCGCGAGTGTCGCGGAGCCCGTGGCGGCCGAGAGCGCCAGCGGCGGCGCCGGCGAGCCTGCGGTACGGGTGGACCTCGGCTGGCCCGAAGGTCTGCCGGACGGCGGGCGGCACGGCTTCACACCGGACCACCGGGCACGGCTGGAGGCGGCGCTCCCGGCCATGGCCGCGCGCATCGCCGAGGCGCTCGGCGCGGGTCTCGGCGCGGCCGGCCCCGCCGATGGGACGGACTCCGGCGGCACGCAGGCCGGAGCGACACCTGCCGGAGTCACGCGCGCCGGAGCCACCGAAGCCGGCAGCGCGAGTGCTGTCAGCACGGGCCCCGACACGGCCGGCCCGGAGGAAGTCCCTGAGCCGCCCCACAGCGGCCCGCCCGCCGCGCAGGGCTCCCCGGGTGCTCCGGGCCGCGCGCGGCCCGCAGAGGCCGCCCCCCGCCGCCCGCAGCGCGTCCTCGTGCTCGGCTGCGAGGAGCTGATGTACGCGCCGGTGCGCCTCGCCGGTGCGCTTCAGGAGGCCAGTCCGGGCGCGGAGGTGCGGTTCTCCACGACCACGCGCTCACCCGTGCTCGCCGTGGACGATCCGGGCTACGCGATCCGTACGCGCCTCGTCTTCCCGGCGCACGACGCCCCCTCCGACGGGCCCGGCGACCGCTACGCCTACAACATCGCGCCCGGCGCCGACCCGGCCCGCCGCTTCGACGCGGTCGTCGCCGTCGTCGACTCGACCGCCGACACGCCTCAGCTGCACGCCCCCGACGGGCTGCTCGCCCGCCTCGCCGCCCATACGGACCGGCTCCTGCTCGCCGTCGTCCCGTCCTACGCCCCTCAGCGACAGGTCTGATTCATGGTTCACGCCCCTGCCCGCCCCCTGCCCTCCCCGCTGCGCGGCCCGGCGTTCTCGTCGTACGCGCCCGACGAGGTCGGCTGGCTGCTCCAGGACCTGTCCGAGGTGGCGCTCGAAGCGCCCACCGAGGAGCGCGAGGAAGCGGTGCAGAGCGGCGGCGCGCACTACGCCGAGTCGCTGCCGGTCGAGTACCAGCCCAGCCCCGAGTACCAGGCGCTCTTCCGGTCCGCGCTGGACACCTCCGCGAGCCGGATCGCCCGCGCGCTCGGCGCTGTCACCGAGACCCTGCTGGCCGAGCGCTCGCCGCGTCCCGTCCTCGTCTCGCTGGCCCGCGCCGGCACGCCCGTAGGCGTCCTGATGCGCCGCTGGGCGCAGCACGCGCACGGCCTCGACCTGCCGCACTACGCCGTCTCCATCGTGCGCGGCCGGGGCATCGACACCACCGCGCTGCGCTGGCTCGCCGCCCACCACGACCCGGCGGACGTCGTCTTCGTGGACGGCTGGACGGGCAAGGGCGCGATCACCCGCGAGCTGGCCCAGGCCGTCGAGCCGTTCGAGGGCTTCGACCCGCAGATCGCGGTGCTCGCCGATCCGGGCGGCTGCGTACGGACCTACGGCACCCGCGACGACTTCCTCATCCCGTCCGCGTGCCTCAACTCGACCGTATCCGGGCTGATTTCGCGCACCGTGCTGCGGGCCGACCTGGTCGGCCCGGACGACTTCCACGGCGGCAAGTTCTACCGCGAGCTGGCCGGCGACGATGTCTCCGGGCTGTTCCTGGACACCGTCAGCGCCCGCTTCGACGAGGTCGCCGAGGGGGTCGCCGAGGACGCCAAGGAGCTGCTGGCGGCGGACCGCGCGCCGACCTGGGAGGGCTGGGCCGCCGTCGAGCGGATCAGCGAGGAGTACGGCATCCACGACGTGAACCTGGTCAAGCCGGGCGTCGGCGAGACGACGCGGGTGCTGCTGCGGCGCGTCCCGTGGAAGATCCTCGCGCAGCGCGGCGCGGGCGCGGACCTGGACCATGTGCGGCTGCTCGCCGGGCAGCGGGGCGTGCCGGTGGAAGAGGTGGACGGATTGCCGTACAGCTGTGTGGGGCTGATCCATCCGCGCTTCACGAAGGGCGCGACGGGCGCGGACGGCAAGGCGGTGGCCTCGCCGTGACCGCCTCGGACCGCGCGTCCGGCGCGGCTCCCGCTACCCTCACGTTCCCCACACCCCCCATGAGCCCGAGGAACAAGATGAGCACCACGGCCGGCCCGACCAGCCCGAGCAGCCCGACGAACCCGGTCCGCCGGGTGACGCCTGCGGGTCCGACGACACCGACCGCCCCCTCGCCCCGGGTGTCCCCGGCGGCTCCGACGACGCCTGCTCCCCCCTCGCCGCAGGTGTCCCCGGCGAGCCCGACGACTCCGGCGGCTCCCGGGTCGCTGACCTCCCCGCCTGCGACCTCCCCGCCTGCGACCTCCCTGTCGACGGCTGTCCCGGCGCCCCGGGTCGCGCTGTGACGTCCCCCGTCGTGGCCGCCCGCCCCGCGACCCTCGTCGCCAGCGACCTCGACCGCACGCTGATCTACTCCCCGGCCGCCCTCGCGCTCGACATGCCGGACGCGCGGGCGCCCCGGCTGCTGTGCGTCGAGGTGTACGAGCACAAGCCGCTCTCCTTCATGACGGAGACGGCGGCGGGGCTGCTGGCCGAACTGGCCCGCAGCGCCGTCTTCGTACCGACCACCACCCGCACCCGCGAGCAGTACGGGCGCATCCGGCTGCCCGGCCCCGCGCCGGAGTTCGCGATCTGCGCGAACGGCGGCCATCTGCTGGTCGACGGCGTGTCCGACCCGGACTGGCAGGACCAGGTGCGGCGCACGCTGGACGCGGGCTGCGCGCCGCTCGCCGAGGTGCGCGAACATCTCGTACGGTCCGCCGACGCCGGCTGGCTGCTCAAGGAGCGGGTCGCAGAGGACCTCTTCGCCTACCTCGTCGTCGAGCGCGCGCTGCTGCCCGAGACCTGGGTCAAGGAGCTCGCGGACTGGGCCGACGGCCAGGGCTGGTCGGTCTCGATCCAGGGCCGGAAGATCTACGCCGTTCCCAAGCCGCTCACCAAGAGCGCGGCCGTCGCCGAGGTGGCGCGCCGCACCGGCGCCGCGCGGGTGCTGGCGGCCGGCGACTCGGTACTCGACGCCGACATGCTGCTGGCGGCGGACGCCGGCTGGCAGCCGGGGCACGGCGAACTGGCGGACTCGGGCTGGACCGCGCCCCAGGTCACGGCGCTCGCCGAGTGCGGGGTCGCGGCGGGCGAGGAGATCCTGCGGGCGTTGCTGCGCGCGGTCGAGGGGTGAGCTGAGCGAGGATGCGGCCATGACTCAAGCACAGGGCGGGGCACAGGGCGGGGCACAGGATGGGGCGCGGCGCGGCGCGCGAAGCAGCGCGCAGGCCGGGGCGCGAAGCAGCGCGCAGGGTGGTGGCGGGGGCGTGCACAGCAGCAAGAGCACGCCGGTCACGCCCGCCCTCTACGACTACGTCCTGGCGCACAATCCGGCGCTCGACCCGGTACAGCGCGCCCTCATCGAGACGACCCGCACCGCGCTCCCCGAGCACGCGGTCATGCAGTCCGCCGAGGAGCAGGGGCCGCTGCTCGCCTTCCTCGTACGGCTCACCGGCGCCCGGCACCTCGTGGAGGTCGGCACCTTCACCGGCTTCTCGGCGCTCTCCATGGCGCAGGCGCTGCCCGCCGGCGGCAAGCTGATCGCCTGCGACATCTCCGAGGAGTGGACGGCGTACGCACGCGAGGCCTGGGCCGAGGCCGGCGTCGCGGACCGGATCGAACTGCGCATCGCGCCCGCGCTGGACACGCTGCGCGCGATGCCCGCCGCACCGCACATCGACTTCGCCTACCTCGACGCGGACAAGGGCAACTACATCGCGTACTGGGAGGAGTTGGTGCCCCGGATGAGCCCCGGCGGAGTGATCGTCGCCGACAACGTCCTCTTCCACGGCGAGGTCGTGGACCCGGCAGCGACCGGCTCGGCCGCCGCGATCCGGGCGTTCAACGACCATGTCGCCGCCGACGCCAGGACCGAAGCGGTCATGCTGACGGTCGCGGACGGCCTGACGATCGCCCGTCGGGTGGACTGACCAGACGGGTCCGGCTGACGCGGCCGACCCGGCCGAGCGCGCGCTGCTCCGCGTCGGCGCGCTCGGGGTGCCGGGCGCGCCAGTACGGGTTGTCGTGCGGCAGCGTGGCACTCACCCGCCCGTACATCCCGAAGAACATCAGCATGACGCCGACCACAAAGCTGAACAGCACGTTCTGGATCTCGAACGCCAGGAAGTTGTAGCTGGTCTCCAGCAGCGCGAGATTGACGAACCCGCTCAGGATGAACGCCAGGCCGAGCACGATGTTGAGCGTCGAGGCGAAGTTGCCGCCGACCACCATGCCGCCGAACAGCAGCAGCCCCACGACGATGGACAGCACGCTCAGCGCGCCGTTGGTGTTCAGCCCGGTCACCGTGTCGCCGCCGGTGTCGAAGAAGCCCACGTGGCCGATCAGGCCGAGGACGCCGAAGGCCAGCAGGACGAGACCCATCAGCCCGGCGCCGACCCGGTAGACGCGGCTCAGCCGGTGGTCCACGGGCATGTGCTCGTCCAGCCTGATGGGCCGGCGTGCCTTGGCGTGCCGGGGCCCGCCGGGCTCGTCGGGCGTGCGCGGGGCGTCACTCGTAGCCATGGACCGGCCTCCTTTGCTGTCGCGGAGGTAGTGCCGAGTCCGTACGTAATCCAGCATCCGCCCGCCGGGCGGCCCCAACAACTCGGGAGGGGGCGGGCGGGGCGGGGCCGCGCGGGGCTCGGACTAGGCTCACGGGTCGGCGAGCGGGCGCGGCGCGGCGGGCTTGGCGTACGCGGCCGTGGCGGTGGCGGTGGCGGTGGCGGTGGCGAAACAGCCACGCCGGCTTCGGCCCGGCGGCGGGGCTCGCAGACAGCTACGGGGCCCGGGGCGTCAGGTCCCGCGATGACTTGCAGAAGCTCGTGTACAGCGAGTTGAAGGCCGAGTTCGGGCTCGGTGCGCAGGCGGCGGTCCGTACGGTCGAGAAGGTCGTGGACGCCTACACGACCCTGCGGGCGAACGTGCGGGCGGGGAACCTGAGGGGCAGGCGGAAGGCGAGGGCGGAGTCCAAGCCCCTGAGGTTCCGTCCGAATGCCGCGCAGCCGTTCTCGGTCCTTTAGGGCCGAGAAGTTGACGCACGCGTGTCCGGTGGATGAACGCTCAGCCGCAGCAGCCGCCTCCGCAGCACCCGCCGCCGCCCCCGCCGCCCGCCGGGGCCGGAGCGGCGCCGCCCACGGCGACGGCGGAGAGCAGCTTCACGGTGTCGTCATGCCCGTCCGGGCAGGTTGCGGGCGCGCTGGAGTCGGCCATCGGCCGGTCCAGCTCAAAGGTGGTGTCGCAGGGGCGGCAGCGGAACTCGTATCGAGGCATGGCCGCAGGATAGCCAGCAGAAGCGCAGGTCAGCACGGCGGCTGCGCGGGGAGCGCGCCGATCCGGGGCGGAGCTGCCCGGGGGCGCGAGGCGGGCGGGGTCGTGAGCCTGGCGCGGCACCAAGGCCGGCGTGCCGCCAAGCGCCGGCGTGCCGCCAAGCCAGGCGTGCCCACCTCGCTGCCCGCCTCAGTGCCCCCCGCCGAGCTCCTCGCGGATCTCTTGGACCACCCGGGCCGCCGTCTGCCGTACCGCGTCGGTCTCGGTCAGGAAATGCCAGTAGTCGGGGTGCCGGCCTTCGAGGCCGTCGGCCGCGCGGTCGAGCCGCGCGACGGCGTCGTCCAGCGGGCGGGCGTGCCGGGGGTCCGGGGTGCTGCGCCCGGCCATCGCGAGGC
Organism: Streptomyces sp. H27-D2; assembly: GCF_035828615.1. Taxonomy (NCBI): domain Bacteria; kingdom Bacillati; phylum Actinomycetota; class Actinomycetes; order Kitasatosporales; family Streptomycetaceae; genus Streptomyces; species Streptomyces sp. H27-D2. The sequence goes on from NZ_JAYMZR010000012.1 coordinate 62,813, forward strand.
GCTGCGCGTCCCGGATCGCGAACCGGGTCCGCTCGATCTCCTTCTGCGGGTCGTGCGAGACCTCGTTGAGCTGCCGCAGCCGCTCACCGGCCGCCGACACCGCTTCGTCCGTGGTGTCCAGCAGCGCTCTGACCGTGCTCAGCCGCGAGGTGGCGTCCGGCCAGCGCTGCTCGTCGCGCGCGGTGACGGCCTCCTTCAGCTTCGCCTCGGCCTGCGCCACGGTCCGCGTCGCCTGGTCCGGTACGGACTGCAGGTCCTGCCAGCAGGCGGCGGTGAAGCGGCGGCGCAGCTCGCTGAGGATCGGCTCGACGCCGCCCGCGCGGGTGGTGATCGCCTGGGCGCGGGTACGCAGCGAGACGAGCCGGCGGTCGATCTCGGCGGCCTTCTGCGGGAGGTGCTCCGCCTCGCCCCGTACGCCCTCGGCCTTGCGCAGCACGTCGTCGGCGCGCCGGATGGTGTCCTGAACGCCGTGCTGGCCGGCCCCCTGGTTGAGCTTGGTCAGCTCGGGGGAGAGCGCGGCGAGCCGGGCGGCCAGATCGTCGGCCTTGAGACCGACGGCCCGTACCGCGTCGAGGGCGTTGCTCGCGGCGAGCAGCCCCTGCCGGGCCCGTTCGACGGCGGGCGCGAGCCGGGCGAGCTGCGTCTCGGCCTTCTGGAGCAGCGGTCCGAGGCTCTGCCCGAAGCGGTCGAGGTCGGCCTTGACGGCCAGCAGCTCGTCCTTGGCCTTGGTGAGTTCCGTACGGGCGCTGGCGGCGGCGGACGCCTCCAGCTCGTCGCGGTCCAGGTCGTGCGCGTCGACGGCGGTGATGTAGACGCCGCTGACCTCGTCGATGCGGCGGCCGAGCGCGGTGAAGTCCTCTGCGGTCTTGCGGGCGGCGGGGGAGCTGTCCACCGCGGTGATCGTCTCCAGCGAGATCCGCAGATCGCGCTGGGCGGTGTCGAGCTCGTAGAACGCCGCCGCGGCGGCGTCCTTGGCGGCCTGGGCGTCGGCCCTGAGCTGGTCACCGCGCCCGCCGAACCAGCGACGGGTGCCGCCTCCGGCGAAGGAGGCGGGGACGACGGCGATCAGCAGGGGGATCGGCAACAGAAGGAGCGTGAGGACGTCACGGGCGGGGCCCCCGATGGAGCGACGGCGTGCTCGCTGCGTGTACGGCTGCGCGTGTGTCGCCGTCACATCCCTCTCCCGTGCTGTGTTCATCCATGTACCAGTGTCATTCTCCCACCTGGTAGGGACGAACACACGGGCCGGTTAGTTCGCGGTTCGCAGCGTGACTTCGCCGTTGCTGCTGCGGGCCTTGACGACGTGCTTGCCGGAATCGTCGGTCGGCACCTTCACGTGGACGTCGCCGTTGTCCGCCGAAGCGTCCACCCGGTACGTGGCGCGGGGCAGTTCGATCTTGACCGCGCCGTTGTCGCTGCTCGTCTCCACCCGGTTCAGGCGGCCGGCTCGCGCCCCCGGCTCGCGCCGGTCGGAGGCCGCCGGCACCGCTGCGCGCCGCGCCGCCGCGCGCTGAGCTGCTGCTCCCGGCGGCGCAGGTTTGTGGGTTTGCGGGGGCGGGCGTACGGCAATGTAGGCTGTCGATTCGGTCGGGGCGCATAGCTCAGTGGTAGAGCGCTGCTCTTACAAAGCAGATGTCGCTGGTTCGAACCCAGCTGTGCCCACCAGTGAAAAGTCGTAGTCAGCAGCCCGCCTGTTCTCGAACGGGTGGGCCGCTTTCATGATCAGAGTCCACACCGAGTCCGCACGACCCGGTCACCGGCACCCGACTCGTCGCACATCGGGGTGCTGTTCGAGGAGCCAACGGCAGTCGCGGGCGAGCTGACGGACCTGTAGTTGTGCGGAGAGCAGTCCGGCGCCGAGGCCCTGGTCTGCCTGGTACCGGATGCCGTCGAGGTGGGCGCGGTGCCGGTACCACTCCCTGCCGCCGTGCCACAGCCGGTCGACCTTCGCCTCGACTCCGGGGAGCAGCAGGTGGATGTGGCCGCGCAGCAGCTGTTCCAGCTCAGTGAGTTCCTCGAAGCGGAGTGGGGTGCTGCGTTCGGTCAGGCCGTGGCTGATCGTCTTCTGCATGGTGTCCCGGTCGATGGTGGTCGCCATGAACGGCGTCACTCTTCAGGGGCCGTCGACACCGCAGCCACCAGGGCGCGCAGTGCCGCGACATCACACAGGGGCTCGGTCGGGCGGGTGAGCCAGTAGGCCCCGGGCGCGCAGATCCGCTCGACGGCCGGGACGCCGATGTAATGGCCGTCGCTGAGGCACCGGGCGTGCGGCAGGTCGTCCCAGTCCTCGGCGGTGCCCGCCGGCACGAGGGCGTAGTGCACGTCCATGCGGGGGTCGTGAATCACGGGCCCAGTGATCCCGAGCTCGGGGAGGACGCTGCGCATCACCTCGGGCGTCCGGCTGCGAGTAGCCGTGTGGAGAACGTCTCCGTCCAGCCGGACGACATCCCAGCCGCGGCCGGCGGGGAGCATCGCCATGCTGCCGCGGGCCCAGTCGGCGAAGGCGAGTTCCGGGTGTCTGTCGACGGCCGCGAGCCTGCGTGCGGCTTCGTGGTCTGTGGTGGCGAGGATCATGGATCGGCTCCCTGTTGGACGTGGTCTGCGTCACGCACGTCCAGGGTGCCCGCGCCACAAGACCCCGACTATCAAGCCTTCTTGACGGCCGGGGCCATTGAGTGACGCATCGTTACATGCCGAGCCAGGCGGCGTAGTTGGAGAAATTGTCGGGCACGTTCCGGTAGTGGCTGGCCAGCCCCTCCATCGTCTGCCGCACCATCGGGTGGTACCGCGTCTGCTGCGGAGCGGCGGCTCGCGCCCGGCGCAGGCTCGCGTACGCCGCGTCGGGCTTCCCCGCCCACAGCTGAGCGCGGGCCACGTCCGCATGGTGGTGGCCGATCCGGGAAGGCGGCAGCGCACCGAGCTGGATGCTCTGGGCGGCCGTGCACGCCTCGCCGTACTGGTTCAGCTCCGTGAGCGCCGACACCCTGTGGATTCTCACGTTGGTGGGGCCGAAGCTGACCCACAACACCCGCTCCGCAGGGCCCGTCCGTTCGGCGATCCGCTCGGCCTCGGACAAGTGCCCGGTCGCGTCGTCCTCCCGCTGGTCCCGCGCGGCGAGGATCGCGGCGCCCAGGTGCAGCTGCCCCGTGACGACATCCCGAGGCAGGGACGCGTCTGCCTGCCCGATCGACGCGAGGCCCACACCGATGAGGCGCTTGCCCGTCCGGTACTGCGCGGCCCGGAGATAGGCCAGGCCCCGAAGGTACTGGCGCAGGCTGCTCAGCACCGCGTCGGATGCCCGCACGGCGGCCCACTCCAGCCGGTCCAGGGCGGTCGTCGCGAGGTCCGCGTAGCCCAGCTTCGTCGCGATGTCGTACGCGCTCCGGTAGGTGCTGGCGAGCACGCGCCACATGTCATCGGACGGGGTGAGGTACGCCGCAGTGGTCACCTCGTAGATCAGGCTCGGCAGCTCGGTGGCCGCCTTTTTGATGTTCGTCTCGCGGATCGTGGAGCACAACTGCTCGGCGGCCGTGTCGAGGTCGGCGAGGGAGCGCGGCTGAATGTCCGGGTCGGCTCCGAGGTCGTAGACATCGAGGGCCTCGCGGACGGGGTTGATGAGCCCATCGAGTTGGTCGGTTCGCAGCTCGTCTACGTACGGCTGGCCGGTGATGTCGGCCGTGCTGACGGAGAGGGCTCGGGCGACCGCACCAATGAACGCCGGCGTGGCTGGTGTCGCGCCCTGCTCGACCTTGGCCACGAGGGAGTACGACACATGGGCGCGTTCAGCGAGCCCCATTTGCGTCAGGTGGCGTAGGACTCGGAGGCGTCGGATGCGCGCGCCGGTGTGGTCCTCGGGCGGAGTGGGCATAATCGGCTCCGTTCTGACTCGACATCAGGACGGTACCCCCGGAGCCGGTCAGGGGAACAGCGAAGCGCCCCCCTGCCCGACCGTTAGAACTCGAGCCGTGAGGTTGGGCAGGGGGCGTCGTGCGTGAGGCTGCCGCCCTTACCCGGTCCAGTCGGGTACGGACACAGCTCGGCAGCTTGTACCCGTACACAGTGGGGCGCAGCGCCTCGCGTCCGATGCGTGAGGCGCGAGATGCTATCCGCGATCTGTTGTCGAGTGTCGAGCTGATCGGGGAAGCATCGTGACGACGACCGTCGCAGTCACCGGGCATATGGATCTCACGGACGAGAGCGTCCCGCTCGTGCGCGACGCACTGCGCGAAGCGCTGCGGCCGTTCGCAGCCGAGCTGGTCGGGCTGTCGTGCATCGCGGCCGGGGCGGACGCCATTTTCGCTGAGGTGGTGAGTGAGATCGGCGGGCGGCTGATCGCCGTGATCCCGTCCCAGGACTACCGGCAGAAGAAGGTCCGTCCCGAGCATGCGCCAGTTTTCGACCACCTGATCGAGGCTGCCGTGGAGGTCGTCGTGCTGCCGTACGACACTGCGAACCGTCAGGCGTACGAGGCGGCGAACTCTCTTCTTCTGAAGCGCGCCGACCGGCTCGTCGCGGTGTGGGACGGTACCCCGCCGTCGGGCAAGGGCGGTGGCACCGCCGACACCGTGCTCGAAGCGCGCGGTGCGGGGCTCGCCGTCGATGTGGTGTGGCCAGAGGGTGCGGCCCGGCGAGGCTGACAGCGGAGTGCCCCGCCGAGGGGGGCTGGACGCATGAATACGCCCAGCCCGCCCGGCGGGGCCGGAAGCTGCGCCGGGAGCGGGCGGAATCCCCCGGCTCGTGAGCTGGAATTCGGGAACGTGGCAGCGTGCCTCAGAATTCGGAGTCGGCGGACCAGCGCGTCAGCAGATCCTCGCTCCCAACAACCTCGAAGGCGGCCGAGCCGTGGTCGAGGCGGCCGTACATGAGCAGCAGCAGATCCGCGGCGGCTCCGTGGACGGCCGCGTCGGCGGGGGCGGACGGGCCCGCGTTCGTGGGGTTCCGGTCGATTCCGAAGCCGTCGGGCCGTAGCCGGACCAGCCAGTCGCCGTCTGTGTCGGTGCAGCGGAAGCGAATGGATTCGCCGTTGCCGCGCAGGTCGGCCACCTTGGGGGCGAAGGACGCGGCGAAGGGCAGATTGACCAGGAACTCGTCCACGCCGTCGGCCGCGAGGTCGCGGTCGATCACGGGCCGCAGCCCGAGGGCGAGTTCCGCGTCGGCGCGGTGCACCAGAGTCTCGAACAGCATCCGCCGCATCCAGAACCGGGCGTGCTGATCGGCGCCCCACGCCCACATCGGGGCATCCGGGTCGGTGACCGCGAACGCGCTCGCGGCCTCAGCCGCGCTCGTCGCCAGCCAGTCGGCGTAGCCGTCCTCCTTCATCGGCAGCCGGAGCTCCACATCGCGGCTTCGCGGCGGTTCCTGGACGAGCTGACGCAGCAGAACAGAGAACCAGCGCTGCACGCTCCCGGTGTGCCTGACCAGGTCGACGAGTGTCCAGCCCGGACAACTGGGCACCGGGGTCGCCAGGTCGGCGCCCTTGATCAGCTCCACGAACCTGGCGGTCTCCGCCGCGATGGCGTCGCGGTGGGCGGCGGGGGAAGACGCCCGGCCCGAGTCATTCGGCATGTCCATTTCGCTGCGCTTTCCTGGTTTCCGGCCCGATGGCCTGACCGGCCGGGCATCTCCGCGCAGCCTGTCACAGCGTCGCGGCGTCACAGCGTCGCGGCCTCGTGGGCCGGAGCGCGGGCGCTCGGGACAGGCGCCGAGCGTGGCACGTCAGGCCCGCGTCAGGCCCGCGTCAGAGGTACGTCAGGCGTACGTCAGGCGTTCGCCCATATCTGGCGATGCCGAGCGATCTCATAGACCTGCTCGACCTGCCGCAGGCTCAGCACACCCGTCGTCGGACCGAGGGCCGCGACTTCCCGTTCCCGGTAGACCCGTACGTCGAGGAGCGTGACGACCTTCTCCAGATCGCTGACGCCGACGAACACGATGACGGGCTCCACGGGGACCTCGAAGCCGCAGTGCCGCTCCAGCACCCGCCGCACCCGCTTGGCTTCGGCGCGGCTCTTGCGGGCGTAGGGCTGCGGCCTGCCGTTGTCGACCTTGACGGAGTCGTCACCGACCCACACCGTTTTGCCGTGATGGTGCTTGGTGTTGACGCTGAACACGCCACCGGGCCCGATGAGCAGATGGTCGACGTCCACGTCACGCGGCAGCGGCACCGAGTGCAGCACGTGCCACCCCTGGCCCGCGAGTCGTTGCAACTCCGCTCCCACCCGCCGCTCGCCGGCCAGCCCCTTGCGCCAGGAGTCCCACTCGCTGTTGCGCTGCAGCAGCCAGTCGGAGGCGCGTTTCACCGGCCCGGGTCCCTCGGCGGCGAGCTTGGCGCGGAGGGCGGCGCCGGGACGATTCGAGGCGAGGTCTTCCTCAACTGTGAGCGGGGGCAGCGGCGGTGGCGTGGCGTACGAGGCTGACGGGGCGGCCGGATCCGCCGCGGCGGTCGGCGGGAGGTACCCGGTCAACGCCTCCATCGCCGCCGCGCGGTACTCCTCGCGCAGGACGGTGACCTGGCCGGTCTTCCGGTTCAGCCACGCCACGGCTTCGCCGTTCGGCAGGTTCACATACAGCCGGTCATGTCCGTTCCGCTTCCACGCCGTGATCTGCAGGTCGCTCATGCCGGCCCCCGGGTGTCGGTGTGTCGTCCCCACAGACATGGCAACAGTCGGGGGGCGCTGCCACAAGACGGCATATGCGGTGGGGTGTTGCCCACATCTCCGATGCCTCGGGCGGGGCAGCGGGTTGGGGGGACTGTGCGGAGCGCCCCGCTCCGTACGGCCGAGCCCGGCGCGCCTTCGCTGCCGCAAGGTCAGGGACAGTCGGCGAGCAGCCGCACGACATGCTCCGTATCCACCGGATCAGCGAGAACGTCCTGCGCGCCCGCCGCCCGGAGATCCTCGTAGCTGCTGCCCGTGGCCACCGCCACCACCCCTACGCCTGCTTTCAGTCCGGCGCGCGCGTCTGCCGGCGTATCGCCAACGAGGGGATGTGTTCGCGCTGTTGGCCAGTCCGTCGCAGAGCGAAGGCGGCCAGGTCGCGGGGCACTGCTCGGTGTACGCGCCGACGGCCTCTCTGTGCAGCTCCAGGTCCATCAGCCGGCCCGCGACTGCCGCTGGCTCCTCGGCCGGACGCCCTCGGAGCAACCTGCTCCGTAGTCCGACGCGATGTGCCCCTGCCACTCATCTCCTCTCCGCGCAAGTCGTGAGACGCCGATTTGGTCCGTATGGATGACACCCGCGTCACCCGCGGGGCCCAGAAAGCCCACATCAGGACAAATGATGCGAATCATCCATAACCTGCATACGGTAAGGACGTTGAGCATCGCTGGAAGCAGCGATGACACCTACATGAGGAGGCACCAATGCTTGCTCAGTCCTTCCAATCGCCCGTGATCGCCCCGGACCGGGCGGCGCTCGGCGCCGCGATGGTGGAGCCGGAGACCTCTCTGAGTGACGCCCCGGTCAACTCCCCCCAGGCGTGGGGCGTCGGCTTTCTCCTGCTGGGCCTGCTGCTCTCGCCGAAGGAGCCGAAGGACAAGTGAGTTTTGATCGGTCGCGGACGGCCTACGCCGAATCGGCGGCTGATCTGGCCCGCAGTGCCCTCGACGCCCTTCGGGGCGTCGGGGGCGTGGCCATGGTCGCCGCACATGTCGAGGGTGCCGATGACGGCGCGGCGGCGCTCGCCGCTGTTCGTGTCGTCGGCGCGGACACCTTTGCTCCTCACCTTTTCGTCGGCGCCGCCCTGCATCCCCGGGACGCGGCGGCCGTGGCGAAGTCCTTCACCGTCTTCCCACCGCCGGAAGGCCCCCCGCAGCCGCCTCCCACCGGGCTCGCCGAGCCCTGGGTGATGGCCTGGCGCGACTGGGCCACCGCCTCGATGCTGGCCCGCTTCACCGCTGTGGGCGAGGTGGATCCGCTGCACGCCCCGCAGCCCCCGGGCGCGCCGCTGCTCGCGGAGCACGCCGGTCTCGGGGTGGGCCCCGGGACCGCGCGGCCCGCCGTGGCGGAGGAGCCGGCGGCGGCGGGGAGCAGTTCCGCCACCGCCCCCGGCCTGGGGTGGGCGGAGTGGTCCGTACGGATGGGGCAGCTGTCCTCGCTGGCGCTCCCCGGGCTGGACGGGCCGGTGCACGCGGCGGCCCGACGGGCGCCGCTCGCCCTGGCGCGGGGCGCGACCCGGTCGCTGCTGCGCCGGGACTACCCCACGGCCGCACGGATCGCCCGCTGGCTGGCATTGCTCCAGCACGAAGGCGTGTCGCTGCCGCTCGACCCCGTCCCGCTGGTCGTGCATCTGCGGGTGCTCGGCTGCGGCCCCCGGATCGCCCTCGACACGGCGATCTCCGGGACACTACTCGGACTGGAGCCCGTATGACCGCGTCGGTGACAGCGACCGCCCACCAGGTGAGCGTGAAGGCGCTGGGCTGGCTGCACACGCACCACCGGCGCGGTGTGCTGCAGACCGGCACCAACAGTGCCGACGTCGCCGATCCCAACGGCGCGTACAAGGATCTCGGCGAGATGTCGCTCGTCGCCTCCCTGGTGCTGCGTGAGTCCGTGTCGGGAGCCACCGAACTGCGGCTCGCCGGCGAGGTGCTGGACCACGTCTGGCGGCAGTTCGACGAGGGGAACATGCTCTACGAGCGCCTGCTCCGGTACCCGCTGATGACGGACTCGCTGGAGAGCTACGCGCACCTCGCGCGCGGCGGCTACCGTCACGAGGCCATGGAACAGCTGTTTGAGCACGTCACCGGGCTGCGGTCGGTACGCGGTGTGGAGCACCTGCCCAACCGCAAGCTCGCCGTCGCCAACGCGGCCCGCGTCGTCGGCCTCGATCGCGGCGACCGCGCGCCGGACTGGGCAGAACTGATCCGCGCGACCTGGCTCGGGAACGCTCCGGAGCCCTGGCTCATCGACTGGATGACCGGCTACAGCATGACGCACACGGTCTTCCATGTGACCGACTGGGGCCGTAGGACCGAGGATCTCCCGGCCGAGATCGACGCCTACCTCACCGCGTGGCTCCCCGCCTGGATCGACATCTGGGCCGAGGTCGAGGAGTGGGACCTGATGGGCGAGCTGATGATCGTCGGCAGCTGCCTGAGGGAACCGTACTGCGACCCGGGGACATGGGATCTGCTGGCCCGTATCCAGCACGAGGACGGGCTGGTGCCGCGCGACGGTTCCGCCGTCTCCGACGACATCGACGACCGGTTCGCCAACCAGCAGCACACGGCCGTCGTGGCCACGATCGCGGGAACCCTCGCGGTCTCCCGGGCCCTCGGCGGCACGGCGGCCCTCGGCGACATGGCGGGTCAGGCATGACGGCGGGCCGGACATGACGCACCGGCAGCCGTCGCCGCCCGGGGAGTCCGGGGAGCCCGGAGAGTCCGGCGAGCAGCCCGCTCGGGGCCGGGCGGCGTACGTTCGTACGCAAGGCCGGCCCGATCCGTACGCAGCGGGCGGCCACCCCGGCGCGCTGGAGTCGTCGCCGGCGCGGTCGCCGGTGCGGGCCGCGGTATCGACGCCGACCTGGGCCTCCGACGCCGCCGGCCCGCTGCTCGACGCCGCCGTCGGCGCGAGCGGCACCGTCGTCGCCCTGCGGCTCGGCGACGAGCGGGTCTTCGTCGCGAGCGGGAGTACGGCGGCTGTCGGCGGAACTCCGGTGGACCCCGACACCCGGTTCGAACTCGGCTCGCTCACCAAGGTGTTGACGGCCCTGCTGCTCGCGGAGCAGGCCGCACGCGGCGAAGTCGCCTACGACGACCCGGTCGCCCGTTTCCTGCCGCCCGGAACCATCCTGCGCACTCGCGGCGCCCCGATGACCCTGCTGCATCTGGCCACCCACACCTCGGGGCTGCCGCGGCTGCCGCCCGGCCTGTTGACCTCGGGTTCGGCGCAGTGGTGCAGCAACCCGTACGGCTCGTTCACCGGCGCGGATCTGCTGCGCGCCGTGGGGCGTGCGCGCCCGCGCTTCGCGCCCGGCAGTCGGGTGCGCTATTCCAACTTCGCGGTCGGTCTGCTGGGGGATCTTCTCGCGCGGGCGGCCGAGCCGCGCGGCTCCGACGGTGACTGCGGCGGCTATGAACATCTGCTCGCCAGGCGGGTGTTGCGCCCCCTCGGGCTGGCCCACACGAGCTGCGCCGCCGGTCTCCCGCAGGCCACCGGCTACTGGCACGGTCGCGCGCGCCCCGCCTGGCGGATTCCGGGCCTGCCGGCGGCGGGGGCGGCCCGCTCCAGCGCCCGGGACCTGCTCTCGTTGCTGGACGCGCTGATCGACCCCGACTCCGCGGTCGGCACGGTCCGCACTCCGCTGCGCGCCGGGCTCGCCGACGTCATCCGCCCCCGGCTCGTCGTGCCGCGCGGCACCAAGCGTCTCGGGCTGATCTGGTACATCCAGCCCCGTCCCGGACACGACCTCTACTACCACTCGGGGGGCACCCGGGGCTTCTCCTCGTTCGCCGGCTTCAGCCCGCAGACGGGCGTGGCGCTCGTCGCGCTGACCAACACGGCCCCGGCCTTGAACAGCACGTTCATTCAGCAGTCCTATAGCGCGCTGCGCACCCTGGCGCTGAAAGCCTGAGGCAGCCGGAGCCACGGGCCGAGCCGGAGCTACGGGCCGACGACAGGCTGCGGCGGCGGCGCGGTGAGCCCCCGGCCGATGCCCGGAGCCCGTACCGGTCTTCGGGTCAGCAACGGATCGCGGATGCGGCCGTCCTCGGCGCGCAGCAACGGGCTGTCGTGGCGCAGCAGCCACTCGCGGTAGGCGGTGTTCGCCCAGGCCAGCTCAAGGTACGACTCCTTGAGGTCGGCGAAGTGCGCGTCCATCTCCGCCGCCACGACGGTGCTCGGCCGCCACACCACGAACAGCCGCACCGTCAACGGGTCTCCGTGCAGCGGCCGGATGACGGCGCCGAGGCGCGGCCCTGAGGTGGGCTGGCACGGGGACACCGCCTCGCCCGAGGCGACCAGCTCGGCGGCCGTCGTGTAGTCCCGGACGTGGACCACCCTTGGATTGAGGCCCGCCGCCGCGAAGGCACGCCGCATCGCCGCGCATTCGTCGTCCACCGTCGGGTCGACCATCCAGCGGTCGTCGGCCAGGTCGGCGAGGTGCAGTACGGGCCGGCCGGCCGCCGCGTGCGCGGCGGAGAGGGCGACGAACTGCGGCTCGCGCGCGACCAGGACGCGCCGTTCCAGGCCGGAGGGGATGCGCAGCGGAAAGCCTTCGACCTCGTGCACGAAGGCGATGTCCAGCTGGTTCGTCTCGACCATCTGGAGCAGCATGTTGGCGGACACGTCGATGTGGATCGTGGTGTCCGCCTCGGGAATCCGGGAGTGCAGCCTGCGCAGCCAGCCCGCGACGGCACGATTGCCGATGCTGCCGATCCGCAGCCGGGCTTCCCCGCTGACGACCACCGCGTCCTTCGCCGCTGTGACCAGCGCGCTCATGTCGGCCACTATCGGGCGTGCTCTGGACAGAACCGAACGACCCAGCGGCGTCGGGCGGCTGCCCGACTGCTCGCGGGTGAACAGCAGGCCCCCGATGGCGTTCTCGATGCGGCGGAGCTGGGTGGTGAGGGACGGCTGGGTCACGCCGAGCTGCACCGCAGCCTTTCGCACGCTGCCCGCATCGGCTATCGCGCACAGCGCACGGAGGTGCCTCACATCGAGCTCCACGGCGGGAGCATAACGGGGCCTCTACTTATCACACCAGACACACAAAGCGCACGAACAGCGCGTGAATGCCATCAATCAACGAAGCGGACATGCCAATAATCGGTCGTCCAGACGCTTTGCCGGGTGTCGGGAGCCGCGATCGGGCCCCGATCGACACCCCGTTGGGTGAGGCGCGCGGCCTGCCGAGGGGCGGGCCGCGCGGGCGGGGGCGAGCGGCTCGGGGGCGAGCGGTCGTACGGCCGGATACGGGGGTGGATCACGGACGGCCGAGGCCCGAGTGCGCCCCGACTGCGCCCGGTGGTGCGCGCCGCAGCGCGCTGCCGAGGAGACGGCGCGGTGTTGCCAAGGTGCCGCCGTCGGACGGTCGTTGGGCCGTCGTCGGGCCGGGAGGGGACCCGGCCGTGATGTGCGTGCCGTCGGGAGGGGATTGGATCGAGTTATCACCAGCTGGCATCATCCGCGCCGGCCGGATCTCGACAGAGACTCCGCGGGACCACAAGTCCATCCGGGGTCATCCGGCCGCCACCCCACCGCGGCCGAATCGGTGCCCCCGGGCGAGAGTGGAGTCCCCCCATGAAGCACTCCAAGATATTGCTCTCCGCCACGCTGGGTCTCGGCCTGGCAGTCGGCATGACAGCGATGCCCGCGGCTGCGTCCGCGCCCCCGGCACCCACCGGCGACACCTCCGAGCACCCCGCCACTTCGGGCTACCTGCCCACCCCCGGCGACCAAGCAGCCAACAAGGCTTTCTTCAAGGCCGTGATGAAGTCCGTCAAGGCCAAGCAGGCCATTTCGCCCCGCGCCGCGAGTGTCACCGTCACCTATGACGCGAGCCAGGCCCCGACCTTCGCGGCCCAGATCGCCAGCAGCGCGCAGATCTGGAACAGCCACGTGAGCAACGTCCAGCTCCAGGCGGGCGGCAACGCGGACTTCAGCTACCGCGAGGGCGACGACCCGCAGGGCTCGTACGCGAGCACGGACGGCCACGGCAACGGCTATATCTTCCTGGACTACGCGCAGAACCAGGAGTACGACTCGACCCGCGTCACGGCGCATGAGACCGGCCATGTGCTGGGCCTGCCGGACCACTACGAGGGTCCGTGCAGCGAGCTGATGTCGGGCGGCGGCCCCGGCCCGTCCTGCACCAACTCCAACCCGGACCAGACCGAGTCCGGCAAAGTCAACGAGCTGTGGGCCAACGGCCTGGCCGCCTTCGACAAGACCGACTTCATGAAGGCTTCCTGACCTTCCTTCCTTCCTGACCTTCCTTCCTGCCTCTGGCCTGCCCGACAGGCCCGACCGGTCACGGTCGTCGACGGCCCGGCTCCCCTCGCGGGAGCCGGGCCGTCGAGCTTTGTCCGGAACGGATCGGACTGGCCCGTGCCGGATCGTCACGCGGCCGAATCCGCAGTCAAGTCAGGCCGGATCAGATCAGATCAGGCCGGATCAACCCCCATCCGGCAGCCAGTTGCCATGGAACCCGATGGGCACCCGGGCCGGGAGATGGATACGGGCCACCGGGCCGGCCGTCACGTCCTGGGCTGCCAGCACGACGAGGTCGGTCGCCCCGCGCTCCGGGTCGAAGACGTACGAGAGCAGCCAGCCGTCGTCCTCCGCAGCCGACATCCCGGGATCGGCCGGTACGAATACGGCCTCGCCGACGTCGCCGTCCGGGTGGAACCGGTGCACCTCGCTGCTGCCCCGCTCCAAGTCGTACTTGACCAGGCCGATGCCGACCCGCTCGATCTTCGCCGGCGCAGTCGTCGAAGCACCCGCCCCCGAACCGCCCGCCCCCGAACCGCCCGCCTCCGCGAGATGGCCGCGCGCCCACGCCGTCCCGTAGCCCTCGCTCGGCTCCAGGACTCCGTAGCCATAGCGGTGCCGGCCGGTCGTACGGCGTGGGTCGATACGCGGGAACTCGACCGGACGGTCGTCCAGTCGCTCCTGCCGTACCGTCCCGGCGGCCAGGTCGACGGTCCAGCGTTCCAGGAAGGGCGGTGCCTCGTCCGGACCGTTGCGGCTCGCGTCGAAGAGGCGGTCGTAGCGCACGAGATGGACCGTGATGCGGCCGTCCTCCTCGTACGCGCTCATCGGGTGGAAGACGAAGCACGGTTCGATGTCCAGCCAGCGCACGTCCTGCGCCCGGCCCTCGCGCGGCAGCACGCCCAGCCGGGCCCGCCGCCCCGCGTCCCAGGTGTACGGGAGACCGGGGCCGGCGCCCGCCCGCTCCAGGTCGAAGACGACCGGCAGGTCGTACAGCAGCACATGTCCCGAGGTGAGCGAGAAGTCGTGCATCATCGGGCTGCCCTCGACCGGGATGTCGACGCGGCGGCGGATCCGCCCGTCCGTTCCGGCGATGAGGTACTGCACATACGGATACGCCCAGCAGTAGGCGACCGCGTGCAACTCGCCGCTCGCCGGGTCGAGGAGGGTGTGCGCGGCGAACCCGCCCGGCAGGGTGCCCTGGAAGTCGAACGGGCCGATCGTGTTCAGCTCCGCGTCGAGCTCGTACGGGAGCGAGCCGCCCTCGACCGTGGCCAGGTAGTGCCCGGCGAAGCGGGTGATGTGCGTGTTGGCTGCGAAGTCCTTGTCCTGGTGCCGGGGTCCGTGCGACGCCTTCTCGCCGAGCCGCTCGGCCACCGAGTCGCTGCGCACCCAGCGGTTGCGGTACCACTCGGCCCGGCCCTCGCGCAGCCGCACGCCGTGCACCATGCCGGCGCCGGTGAACCAGTGGTGCGCGGCAGGGTCGTCGATGCCCAGCGGGTTCGGCCCGTTGCGCAGATACCGGCCGTTCAGGCCGTCGGGAATCCGTCCGGTCACTGGCAGATCGTGGGCGGTGACCTCGTCCTGGACCGGCGCGAACAGCCCGGTCAGATAGGGGTTCGTGTGCTCCGTCATGCCGACCTCCTGGCAGCGGGTACCGCCCCGGGAGGAGCCGAGCCCCCCGCCGGGGCAGGGAACAGGGCCTACTCTCCAGCGGAAGCGGCTGCCAGTCGAGTGCTGGCACCGGTGCGCCAGCGGTTTTCCTTCGCCGGAAGGTTCGTTGGCCCGGCGACCCATCCGCCGGGCGAGCAGCCCCGAATACTGGGTACGGGTGACGACAGCCATGATCGGAACAGCACAAGACCGGAACAACCAGGCCAGGAACAGCCAAGACCGGCACGGCCGCGACGCCGAAGGACGCGACGGAGACGACAGACAGGCCGCGACAGCCGCAGCCGCGGCAGCAGCCGCGGCAGGACGACGGAAAGGCCCGATACACGTGGACGACGACGGCGAACGCGCCAGCGGCCGACAGGGACACCGGGACGGGTGGACGGGGGAAGAGGTCCGGTGGCGGCAGGACGGACGGCAGCCGCACCAGCCGCTCCTCATCCGAGCGAGCCCCCGCGAACCCCGCGCGGCCGTGCTGCTCCTGCACGGCGGTCAGGAGGACGGCCTCGGCCGGCCGATGCCGCTGAATCCGCCCGCGCTGCGCATGCGCCCCTTCGCGCGGGCGATCGGCCGGCGGACGGCGGGATACGGGGTGGCGCTCGGCGAGGTGCGCTACCGACACCGCGGCTGGAACGGCTCCCGGGCCGACGCGGTGCCGGACGCCCGCGCCGCGATCGAGGAATTCGCCGCCGCCGTCGGCCCCGTACCGCTCATCCTGGTCGGGCACTCGATGGGCGCCCGCGCGGCCCTCCGGCTGGGCGGGCACCCCGGAGTCCGCGCGGTCATCGGACTCGCGCCCTGGTGCCCCGAGGACGAGCCGGTGACGCACCTGGCCGGCGCGAGCGTCGTGCTGGTGCACTCGGACCGGGACCGGATCACCAACCCGGCGGGCTCCCTGCGGTTCGCCGTACGGGCCCGGGAGGCCGGGGCCGAGGTGTGCCGACTGGTGGTGCCGGGCAGCGATCACGCGATGCTGCGCCGGGCGGGTGTGTGGCACACCCTCGCGGCGGGGCTGGTCGCGGGTTTTCTGGGCATCGGCGAACTGCCGCCGCACGTCGTGCGGGCGCTGGCGGGCCCGGTGGGGGAGACCGGGGGAAGCGGGCTGAGCTGCCGGGTGTGAGAGCGAAGGGGGGCGGGCGCGCAAAAGCGCCCGCCCCCCTTCGCAGGACTTACCGCTCCGTGGCCCCGTTACCTTTTTCGTGGCCCCGCAACGGGGCTCCTGGCCCCGGCCCGTCAGGCATCCCCGGCCCGTCAGGCCTGGGCGGGTGCGGGTGGCGCGGCGGCCTGTTGCATGCCGGGGCGTCGCATCGCGTACGCCGCGCCCGCGCCCGCCGCGAAGAGCGCGAGCAGCGAGACCGCCGAGCCGAGCCAGCTGGCGCCCAGCCACTTGCCGCCGAAGTAACCCAGGCTCACGCTGTACGCGGCCCAGGCGAGCCCGGCCAGCGCCGACCAGGGCAGGAATTCCTTCACCGTGCGGTGCGCGACGCCCGCGCTCAGACTGACCAGCGACCGTCCGGCGGGTGCGAAGCGGGCGACCACGACGAGCACGCCGCCGCGGGTGAGCGCGGTGCCGAGGCTGTCCTGGGCCTTGGTGAGGCGGCGGGAGCGGGCGATGGCGCGGTCGAACCGGTCGCCGCCGCGCCAGGCGAGGCGGTACGCGACGAGGTCGCCGAGGACCGAGGCGGTGGCGGCGCAGGCCATCAGCGCGAACATCTCGGGGAGGTGCGCGCTGGGGTCGACCGGGGTGGGCACGCCCACCGCGTCGGCGGCGGTGGTGGTGCCGGCGGCGGCCGTGGCTGCGGCGATGACCAGGAATCCACTGGGGAGCACTGGTAGGAATACGTCGAGGAGAACGGACATCCCGACGATCATGTAGATCCATGGGGTGTCGGTCAACGACCCCAGACTTTCCAGCACAGCGACTCCAGATCCGATCCCCCGCCGCGCGACGTCGCGGTCAGCGGCAGGGGCGGCTCTACAGCTGTACAGCGTACGCCTGTGCGCTCACCCGAGAGGGGCGGGGGCAGCTGATGTTGCTCGAATCACTGTGATCTCACAGACATCTCGAAGTTCGCTCGATCGCGGCTCTGGTGCTGCTCCGGCCCCACTCGGGTCGTGACGTGCGGTCAGATGGCGCTGGGCTCGCGCCGGGCTCCGGCCGGAGCGGAGGCGCCCTCGCCCCGGCCGCCGCGGGCGTTGGCTATCAGCCGGTCGACCGCCCAACTGCCCGAGCCGGTGACGGCGAGCAGCAGGAAGGCCCAGGCGTAGATCGCGGAGGGCTCGCCTCCGTTCTGCAGCGGCCACAGCGCCTCGCTCTGGTGAACGCTGAAGTACGCGTACGCCATGGACCCGGAGCAGACCAGCGCGGCGTAGCGGGTGCCGAGGCCGAACAGTACGAGCGTGCCGCCGACGAGCTGGATCACGGCGGCGTACCAGCCGGGCCAAGCGCCCCCGGGCAGGGACGTGGCGCCGAGGACGCCGAAGAGCGAGGAGGCTCCGTGGCAGGCGAAGAGCAGGCCGATGACGATGCGGAACAGGGCCAGCGCGTGCGGGGTGGCGCGGTCGCCGGGGGAGGCGGGCCGGGCGGATCGGGCGGGGGAGACGAGCGCGGTGTCGGAAGGCATGCGGGTGACTCCTTCGGTTTCGGGGACAGGGAACCGATGAAGCCAAAGATTAGGTTGACCTAATCAATACTTGCAAGTTCAACATCTGGCCAATGGTCCATACCAATGGGTGCGGGGGCGGCGGTCCGCACCATCACGCGCAGCGCCGCACGCGCCACGGCGTCCGCATCCGCCAGCGTCACGGAGTTCACCCCAGGCCGGGCCCCTGCCGCCGTCACCCAGTGCACGCCCTCGGTCGGCACCCCGACCGCGAACCGCCGGGGGTGCGGGCGGCCTTCGAGGTCGACCAACCGGTACGGGCTGGGCGTCACATCCAGTCCGCCTGTCTCGTAATCGCCCTCAGGGCCCGTCACCCGGTGCGCTCGGCACGCCCCGGAATCCAGCATTCGGGCCAGCAACTCGTCCGCCGTACGCCGCAGATCCGGCTCCGGGAGCCGGGCCTCGATCAGGGTGGTCGCCGCGATGTCCGACCCCGGGACGTCGGGCGAGCGGGCGTGGAAGGCGGCCGGGCGGCCTTCCATGGGGATCTCCGGGCCGGGACTCGCGGAGGCCGTCGCGCCCTTCGAATCCGACGCGCCCGTATCGCCCGCCGCGCCCTTCGAATCCGACGCATCCGTCGAACCCGCCGCGCCGGGCCGCAGTTCCAGGCGCGGGCCGAGCACCTCCAGCACGCCCGCCTCGATCAGCGCGGCCATCTCCTCGATCCGCCGGCGGGGCGGGCCGATGGAGAGGAACGCGTTCAGCGGTGTGTACCAGGGACGGGTCGACCAGATGCACGGTCAGCCGGTCGCCGGGGGCCAGCTCCGGCGCCGAGGCGCAGATCCGTTCGAGCACGCTGGTTCCGCGCGGGCCCGCGCCGACGATGGCTATGGCGTGGTGCTCTCCGGCCAAGGTGTTCTCTCCCGGGACAGGCGCGGTGCGTAGCGGGTGCTGCGATGGCGCGCACCATCATCACCGGCCGGTGCCCAGGAGCAGAGTCCCTGTCCGGAATGTCAACCTCCGTTGTGAGATGGATCTCCCTGTTGGGTGAGTCTCCTGTTCAGCACGCCGACCAGCCGGTCGTCGGACTCGCCCTTGCGGCGGGCCTGGTCGAGGCGGAGATCGGCATGCCGGCCGCGCAGCGTCAGCGTCATCAGCTGGTTGCCGAACCACGGGCCGCCCGTCTTGCGCCAGCCGATCACGGGCCGCGGCACCCGCCCGTGCCGGGCCAGCGCGCGGCCGAGCCAGCGGCCCGCCCGGCTCCAGCCGAAGCGGAAGCCGAGCCGTATCGACCTCGGGATGCTGTTGTGCACGGGCGAGCAGGTCAGCTGCAGCACTCTGCTGCGCGGCTGCGCCCCGGCGCCGCCGGGCCAGTGCGGTTCGGCGATGTAGGCGTGGTGCACGTCGCCGGACATCACACAGATCGTCGCCGGCGCGTTCGGCCCGTTGCCCACCCGCGCGATGAGCGCGGTGAGCCAGGCGAAGGAGCAGGGGAACGCCGCCCAGTGCTCCAGGTCGGCCCCTTGCCGCATCTTCTCGCCGATCCGGGCCCAGCGCGCCCCGCGCTCCCCGTTGCACAGCGCGGCGTCCCAGACCTCCGCGTCGTGGATGGCGGGCGGCAGCAGCCAGGGCAGCGAGGTGCCGATCAGCAGGTGGTCGTAGCCGCCGTGGTCGGTCAGCAGCTGGTCGCGGACCCACTCCATCTCGCCGTCGTCGAGCATCGACCGGTCGCCTTCTTCGAGCACCCGGGCCGCCCGGGTGTCGACCATGACCAGCCTGACCCGGCCGAAGTCGCGGCGGTAGCTCCAGCGCGCGCAGGCCGGATCGCTGTCGGAGAGGGCGGCGAACTCGCGTACCAGGTCGGTGCCGTCGGCCGCCGCGCGCACTTGCGCGTACAGCTTGTCGGCCGCCAGTTCGGCGGGTGAGAAGTTCCCCAGGTGCTGATAGACCCAGTAGGACATCAGCCCGCTGAGCACCCGCTCGTGCCACCACGAGGTCGAGCGGATCTCGCTGAGCCAGGCCGCGCTGGTGTTCCAGTCGTCGATGATGTCGTGGTCGTCGAAGATCATGGAACTGGGCACGGTGGACAGCAGCCAGCGGACCTCCGGGTCGAGCCAGGACTCGTAGTACAGGTGGGAGTACTCCTCGTAGTCCGCGACCTGGTCCCACGGCGGCTCGTCGATGTCGCGGCGGGCCGCTATCCGGCCGCGCGTCGCGGCCGAGGTCTCGTCCGCGTACACCTGGTCGCCCAGCAGGACCAGGACGTCGGGCCGGTCCGCGCCCGGGTCCTGGGCGAGCCGCTTCGCGAGCGTGTCCAGCGCGTCGGGGCCCACCGGGTCGTGCGAGCTGTCGGCCGGCGGCGTGGCCCAGCGGCAGGAGCCGAACGCGACGCGCACCGTCTCCGGGCCGGCCCCGTCGGCCGTGTCGTCGCCTCTGGCGGCGGGCGTGCGGATCGTGCTGGGCGGAAAGGGCGAGTCGGCGAGCGGCCACACCTGCGCGCCGTCCAGCAGCACGCGGTACGGGACGTCGCGGCCGGGGCGCAGCCCGGTGACCGGGACCAGCGCGTAGTGGTGTCCGGCGACCTGCCAGGTCCTGCCGCAGCCGCCCGCGCCCCTCCCGCCGGGGCGCGCGCCGACATCCGCGTCACCGCCGCCGGGTCCGGCGCCGCCCTCGCCGGCGTCGTCCTCATCGCCGTCCGCGCAGGCCACCTCGACCTCGCACGGGCGGTCGGTCTCGACCCAGATCGTCGCGTTGTCCCCGGTTTCCCAGTCGACGTACCGCAGCAATGGCCCCAGACGCAGCTTTGCCACCCCGGCCCTCCCTCCGTCGCCCCGAACGGTACGGAACGGCGGAGGAGAGCGCGGCGGATTCCAGCGACAGCCGGTCAGCAGCTGTTGAGGAGGCTCTGCAGCTTGCTCTTCTCGGCCGAATCGACCGTGAGGCCATAAGTGTGCTTGACGCCGACCCACATCCGCACGTACGTGCATGTGTAAGCGGCGCGGGGCGGCATCCACTGGGCGGGGTCCTTGTCGCCCTTCGCCTGGTTGACATTGTCGGTGACGGCGATCAGCTGGGAATGGGTGAGGTCGTTCGCGAAGCTCTTGCGCCGGTCGGTGGTCCAACTGTTCGCGCCGGAGCGCCAGGCCTGGGCGAGCGGAATGACGTGGTCGATGTCGACGTCGGAGGCGGCGGTCCAGGTCGCGCCGTCGTACTCCGAGTACCAGCTGCCGCTGGTCGCGGCGCAGGCGCTGTCCTGCTGGACGTTGCTGCCGTCCCGCTTCAGCACGACCTCGCGGGTGTTGCAGGCGCCGCTCTGGGTGCTCCAGTGCGGGAACTTCTCCCGGCTGTAGCCGTCCATCGAGCCCTCGGTCTTCACCGTCAGCTGGCCCAGATAGGTGCGGGCGGTGGCGGCGCTCGGCGGCGCGGGCGGTGACGCCTGCGCCGCCGAGCCGCCCAGCAGCAAGGTGCCGAGCAGCGCGGCGAGCCCGCCGCCGACCGCTATTCGACGCGCGTAGACCGAGCGCGGAGCGGGGGTGAGGCGCAGACCGGACATACGAACTCCCTCGTGGTGGGGGTGTGGAGGTGTCATCGGGCGGCCGGGCGAGGCCCGGTGGGCCGCCATCGTGTCGGCGCCGGGTTACCGGCGGGTGGGTGCCAGGTAACAGAGTGGCGACGCGAGCATGCCAAGACAAGGGGGTGCGCCCGTTCGGGTGCGCGCCGTCCGATATCTGCCGGGCCGGATCTGATGGCCCGTATCCACCGGGGCGTATCTGATGGTCGGTAACCACCGGGCCGCATCCACCGGGCGGTATCCACCGGGCCGGAGCTGACGAGCCGGAGCTGACGGGTCGCCATGAGGCCATGCGGGCGAATGAGTTGGCGTACCGGCCGCACGCGCCCTGCCGACCGTAGGGTGGCCCGGTGTCCGCCACCCCCGTCACCGCAGCGGCCCCCGCCGCTCACCCGGCCCTCGCCGCCGACGCCCTGCTGCCGGTCGACACCACCCTCGGCATCGTCCTCGCGGCCCTGCTCGTGGCCGCCGCGGGCACCGCCGCCTACGCGCGGCTGGCCGACGGCCGCGGTGCCGGCTACGCCCGCCCCATCGTCCTCGCCGGGCTGCGCGCCGCGCTCCAGCTCGCCGCCGTCTCCTACCTCATCGGCTGGGTGGTGCGCTCCGTCCCGCTGCTGCTGGCCTTCATCGCGCTGATGTTCGCCGTCGCCGTACGCACGGCGGGCCGCCGCGTCACGCGCAACAGCACCTGGTGGTGGGCGGCGCTGCCGATCGGCGCCGGAGTGCTGCCGGTCGTCGCGGCGCTGCTGCTCACCGGCCTGGTCCCGGTCAAGGGCATCGCGCTGGTCCCGATCACCGGCATCCTCATCGGCGGCGCGCTCACCGTCACGGTGCTCGCCGGGCGGCGGGCGCTGGACGAGCTGACGACCCGGGCCGGCGAGGTCGAGGCGGGCATGGCGCTCGGCCTGCTCGACCACGAGGCCCGGCTGGAGATCGCCCGCCCGGCCGCCTCCGACGCGCTGCTGCCCGGCCTGGACCAGACGCGGACGGTGGGCCTGGTCACGCTGCCCGGCGCGTTCGTGGGCATGCTGCTCGGCGGCGCGTCGCCGCTGCTGGCGGGGGCCGTGCAGCTGTTCGTGCTGGTCGCGCTGATGGCGGTGCAGGCGGTGGCGGTCGCGCTGGTGCTGGAACTGGTGGCGCGCGGGCGCTTGCACCGCGAGGGGGGATAGCGGCGGCCGGTGGGACTCACGTCCCTGACCGGCGGCCGCGCCGATCGCGTATTCTGGTCCGCAGCAGAAGGGGAGTAGCTCTTCGCCGGACCGTCGACATACTGCTCGATCCCTCCTCGTGAGGGACCGGGCCGGCGCCCGGAGGCCGGTTTCCGTACGTGTTCGATACGGAAACACGTTCCGTACGGAGCGGGCCAGCGAGACCTTCGGCCGCAGTGTCCAGACGCTGCCGTGCCGAAGCGACCCCTTCCCCGGAAGGACTCACGACTCTCGGTGCGGCGTCCCCGACCGATTGAGGAATCCACTCCAGTGCTCAGCATCAGCATCACGGCGCTCGTCTTCGGCGTCGTCTTCCTGGCCGAACTACCCGACAAGACGGCGCTGGCCGGGCTGATGCTCGGCACCCGCTATCGCGCCTCGTACGTCTTCGTCGGCGTCGCCGCGGCCTTCGTCGTGCACGTCGTGCTCGCCATCGCGGCGGGCAGCCTGCTCGCCCAGCTCCCGCACCGCCTCGTGCAGGCGGTCGTGGGCGTGCTGTTCCTCGCGGGCGCGGCGGTGCTGCTGTTCAAGAAGGACGACGGCGAGGAAGAGGTCAAGAAGCCCGCCGACGAGAGCTTCTGGAAGGTCTCAGGAGCGGGCTTCATGCTCATCCTGGCCGCGGAGTTCGGCGACCTGACCCAGATCATGACCGCGAACCTCGCGGCCCGCTACGACGACCCGGTCTCGGTCGGCCTGGGCGCGGTGCTCGCGCTGTGGGCGGTGGCGGGCATCGGAATCCTCGGCGGCCGGACGCTGATGAAGTTCGTGCCGCTCAAGCTGATCACGAAGGTCGCGGCTTGCGTGATGATCGCGCTGGCGGCGTTCAGTCTGTATGAGGCGGTGGCGGGCTGAGCGGGGCCGGATGCGGGTCCGGGCGGGCGCGGGTGGGGGTCCGGCCCGTAGGGCCGGCTGGGGCGGGCGGCTGAGCGGGCCGGATGCTCGTACGGATGCCGCCTCAGCCTGTCCGGGGCCAACTGAGCCGCACGGGGTCGTCCGGCGCGTCGGGTGCGGCTGCGCATCGCGAGGCAGGCGTTGCTCACCCGGGCAGCCGACCCGCCCGCGCTGCGTCTGATGCTCAACGAGGCCGTGTTGCGACGCCCTGTTGAGGGAAACGCTGTAATGGCAGGGAAGTTGGGGCACCTCGTCGAGGCGTCACAACGCCTTATCTCCGAGGTGGCAGGGAGTTATGAACAACAACGTTGATCTGACGGGCGCGGTGTGGTCCAAGTCGAGCTTCAGCAATGGACAATCTGCCTGCGTCGAGGTGGCTAACGGCTACCGGGGTGTGGTGCCGGTCCGGGACAGCAAGGCGACAGAAGGCCCGGCGCTCATGCCCACCACAGAGGCATGGTCGTCGTTCGTCTCGGCAGTCAAGGGCGGACAGTTCGACGTCTGATTTCGTCGCGACGACGAGAGGCGCCCTGCTAGCGGCAGATAGCCAGTAGCGGGGCGCCGTGCTCATCGGGTGCTGAACTGGCGGAGCGTGAGGGCGAGGCCGCCTGTCGGGCGACCATCCGGCGGCGCGGGGCAGGCGGTCCGGCAGTACGCGGCCGAGCCAAGCCGTCAGGCCGGTTCGCCCAGGTCGCTGATGTGCAGCCGCAGGCCGCCGTCGTCCGTGGCCTCGATCCGGATCTGCTCCAGGGTGTCCACGTGCGCCGTGGGAGCGTGCACCGCGGCGCGCGGGCCGATGCCGACCACTCGCATCCCGGCGGCGCGGCCGGCCGCTATGCCCGCCTCGGAGTCCTCGAAGACGATGCAGTCCTCGGGAGCGAAGCCCAGTTCGGCGGCGCCCTTGAGGAAGCCCTCGGGGTCCGGCTTGCTCGCGCCCACGCTCTCCGCGGTGATCCGTACGCGCGGCATCGGCAGCCCGGCCGCGTCCATCCGGGCTCGGGCGAGGCCCGCGTCGGCCGAGGTGACGAGCGCGTGCGGGAAAGCGTCGCGCGAACCGGGGCCGCGCAGGGTGGCCATGAAGTCGGGGGCGCCCGGGATCGCTACGACGCCGTCGGTGTCGGCGGTCTCCTGGGCCAGCATCACGCGGTTGTCCGCGTAGTTGAGCTCAAGCGGACGCTCGGGGAGCAGCACGGCCATGGTCGCGTAGCCCTGTCGGCCGTGGACGACCTTGAGGACGTCGGCCGGGTCGAGCCCCTGGTCCTCGGCCCAGCGCCGCCAGCAGCGTTCCACCACCGCGTCGGAATTGACGAGCGTGCCGTCCATGTCGAGGAGCAGGGCACGGGCGGTGAGGGAAGCGGTGGCCGTCATCGGGCGAACTCCAGAGCGATGGGAAGACAAGTGGCTCCGCCCACGGGTCAGGGATCATGGGCGGAACCACTTTGTTCCTTCACGATACAAAATAAAGCGGCGTAAGCCAAGTGCGGGAGTCCGGGGTGTCAGGAACCGGTGCAGCCGGGGCTAGGAGCCGTCCGTGCGGGATTCCAGCGAGCGGCGGGTGTTCGGGCCGTAGTCGCCGGTGCGGTCGCCCCGCACGTTGAACGAGAACTGGTAGCGGTGCACCGCCTCCCGTACTTCCGCGTCGAACACCCCGTCCTCCTCGCCCGTGTAGAGCTGTTCCTGGTTCAGGCGCCGCTGGAGGTCGGTGACGGCCGGGCCGTTCGCGCCCTCGCTCAGGGTTGCCGCTCCGGACTCCGCGCCGTCGTCCGGATCACCGGACGCCGTCCCGGTCGGCCGGCCCGAGGCGGAGTCGCTGGGACTGGCCGAAGGCGTCGGGGTCGCGGAGGGGGAGGGCTCGGCGCTGGTGGCGGCGGCGCTCGGGCTCGCGGGGCCGGACGGCGCGGCCGTGGGGGAGCCGAGCGGCTGGACCACACCCGGCGCGGAGGCTTCGGACTCGGTGGACGGCGCCGCGCGCGGCACGCTCGCCCGCTCGTCCGGCAGCGCTCGCGGGCCGTGCTCGCTAGCGGGCAGTAACTCGACGACGAGGACGCCCGCGCCGACCACGGCCGCGACGACCGCCGCCACGGCGAGCGCCATCACGCTCTTGCGTCGGAGCCGCCCGCGTCGCCGGAGCGCCGGATCGTCGGCCGCGCCGTCGCCTTCCGCTTCCCCGTCCTCCCCGTCGTCCCCGTAGTCCTCGTACGTCCCGCCGAGGGGCGGCGGGACGTCGCCGAACAGTCCGATGTCGGCGGGGCGGGGGCTGTCGGCCGTGCCCGCGAGCGGGGTGGCGGCCGACGGCGGTAAGCCGGTCGCCGGCAACGCGGGCATCGCGGCGGTCGGCGCTTCCGCGCCGGGTCCTGGCCGCTGTCCCTGCCCTGGCCCCGGCTCCGTGCCGGGCTCGGGTCCCGCTGTCGGCTCAGCGGCCGGGTACTCCGGCAGCGTGACGTACGGGCGGATGCGCAGCGGATCGAAATCCTCGGCGGCGGCGATGGCCTCCGCGCGCTCCGCCGCGCCGCCGGCGCCGCTCGCGGCGGTCGTCGGTATCGGGCACTCGCAGCCGGCATTGCCGTCCGCGTCCCGCTGTGTGCCGCACTCCGGGCAGCGCTGAGCCGTCACTGTGGGACCCCTCCCTCGAATGCCAGCGATTATGCAGAGGCGGACCGGTCCTGAACACCACGCCTGCCGCCGATGGCCGCGCTCAGCGGGACGTAACGGCCCAAAGCATGAAGGATGGCTTCGTATGGTCGGCTGGGCGGCACGGCTCAGCGGCTCAGCGGCAGGTCGGACCCGAGGAGGCGTCCATGGCGCAGGACGCGAGTAGGCCGGACGGCGGCGCGGGTGCCTCCGGCGGGGCGGGCGGGGCGGGCGGGACTGGGCGTCCCGGCGGTACGGGGGAGCCGGCTGAGCCCGGCAACGCCGACGAGCCCGGCGGTACGGGCGGCAGCGAGCACCCCGGCGGTACGGGGGAGCCGGCCGGCCCCGGCAGCGCCGACGCGCCCGTCGGCACAGGCGCTGCGGGCGGTACGGGAGGTACGGGAGGTACGGGAGATTCATCCGGCCCCGCCGACACGGGCAGCCCCGCCGACACGGGCAGCCCCGCCGACACGGGCAGCCCTGACCGTTCGGAAGCCGGTACCGGGGGCCCGGCCGGCCACGGAGCCGAGACCGAAGGCCAGGCCCGCCACGGAGCCGAGACCGGGGGCCCGGCCGGCCAGGCAGCCGCCACCGAAGCCCAGGCCCGCCCCGAAGCCACCGGCGGCACCCCGGACACCGGGGCCGCCACCGCCCCGCTCCCCGGCGAAGGGCACACCCAGCGCAGCGTCCTGATCGCGATCGGCGCGCTGCTGCTCGGCATGCTGCTCGCCGCGCTCGACCAGACCATTGTCTCCACCGCGCTGCCGACGATCGTCAGCGAACTCGGCGGCATGGAGCATCTGTCCTGGGTCGTCACCGCCTACATGCTGGCCGCGACCGCCGCGACCCCGCTGTGGGGCAAGCTCGGCGACCAGTACGGGCGCAAGAGGCTCTTCCAGGGCGCGATCGTCATCTTCCTCGTCGGCTCCGCGCTCTGCGGACTCGCGCAGAACATGCCGCAGCTGATCGGCTTCCGCGCGCTCCAGGGGCTCGGCGGCGGTGGGCTGATGGTGCTGTCGATGGCGATCGTCGGCGACATCGTGCCGCCCCGCGAACGCGGTAAGTACCAGGGGCTGTTCGGCGCGGTCTTCGGCATGACCAGTGTGCTCGGGCCGCTGCTCGGCGGGCTCTTCGTGGACCACCTCAGCTGGCGCTGGGTGTTCTACATCAACCTGCCCGTCGGGGCGATCGCGCTGCTCGTCATCGCCGCCGTGCTGCACATCCCGGTGCGCAGGACCAAGCACACCATCGACTACCTCGGCACCTTCCTCATCGCCGCCGTCGCCACCTGCCTGGTGCTGATGGCCTCGCTCGGCGGCGTCAGCTGGCCCTGGAGCTCCTGGCAGATCATCGGGCTCGGGGTGCTGGGGCTGGTGCTGCTGGTCGCGTTCGTGTCCGTGGAGCGGCGGGCCGCCGAGCCCGTGCTGCCGCTGAAGCTCTTCCGGATCCGGACCTTCGCGCTCTGCTCGGTCATCGGGTTCGTCATCGGCTTCGCGATGTTCGGCGCGATGACCTATCTGCCGACGTTCCTCCAGGTCGTGCAGGGCGTCTCGCCGACCATGTCGGGCGTGCACATGCTGCCGATGGTGCTGGGCCTGCTGGTCTCGTCCACGGTCTCCGGGCAGCTCGTCAGCCGTACCGGCCGCTGGAAGATTTTCCCGGTGCTGGGCACCGCCGTCACCACCGTCGGCCTGCTGTTGCTGCACCAGCTCGACGAGAACAGCTCGACCGGCGAGATGAGCGCCTACTTCGCCGTCTTCGGCCTCGGCCTCGGCCTGGTGATGCAGGTGCTGGTGCTCGTCGTGCAGAACGCCGTGAGTTACGCGGACCTGGGCGTCGCCACCTCGGGCGCGACCTTCTTCCGCTCGATCGGCGCCTCGTTCGGCATCGCCGTCTTCGGCACGATCTTCACCAGCCGGCTCGGCGACAAGCTCGGCGACGCGCTCGCCGGGAAGCCGCTGCCGCCCGGCGTGAGCGTCGACGCGCTGAAATCCGACCCGCGCACGATTCAGGGCCTCCCCGGGGCCCTGCGCCCCGGAGTGCTGCACGCCTACGCGTCCTCGATCACCGACGTGTTCCTCTACGCCGCGCCCGTCGTGCTCATCGCCTTCGCGCTGTCCTGGTTCCTCAAGGAGGACCCGCTGCGCCGCAGCGTCACCGCCCCCGACGTCACCGAGACCCTCGCGAGCAACCCGGTCGAACGCTCCTCCCACGACGAGGTGTGCCGCGCGCTGTCCACGCTCGGCAGCCGCGAGGGCCGGGCCGACCTCTACAAACAGATCACCGAACGGGCCGGGTACGACCTCAAGCCCTCCGCGAGCTGGCTGCTGCTGCGCATCAACCGCTTCGGCTCGGTGGATCCCGCGCTGCTGGCCGAGCGCAGCTTGGTGCCGCTCGGCGTCGTCGGCGCGGCGGCCCGGCAGGTCGAGGAGCGGGGCCTCGCGGTGCGCGACGGGATGCCGCTCGTACTGACCGACCGGGGCCGCGAGGTCGCCGCCAAGCTCGCCCAGGCGCGCGCGGCGTCGCTCGCGGAGCTGCTCGGCGACTGGTGGCAGCCCGGCCGGTCCACGGATCTGGTCGAGCTGGTACACGAGTTGACCGCCGAGATGTGCGGCTCGGACGGCGAGCGGCCGTACAACGGCGACGCGAAGCGGTCCACGCGGGTGGCCAGGCACTGAGCGGAGCGGTGGGGGCCCTGGGCCGGAGCGGCGGCGGGCACGGGACTGGAGAGGTGGCGGGCACGGGAGCGGAACGGCCTCCCGCCGTTGATCAAGGCCACTGGACGTTTGGCTGGGCGAGACCCGGCAACTCGGTGAGCAACAGCCCTGAACAAGGGGCCACTTGCGGAAGGCGAGTCATGTCCACTGGCGTGATCATCACGTTGATAGTCGCCGCCGTCGTGCTCATCGCCGTGATCGTATTCGTACGGACGAGGGCTTCCGGCGGACCGAACCTGCGGCAGCGCTTCGGGCCGGAGTACGACCGTACGGTCGCCCGGCACGACGGTGACACCAAGGCGGCGGAGCAGGACCTCAACGAGCGGGTGCGGCGTCACGGTGATCTGCGGGTGCTGCCCCTGCCGGTCGAGGCGCGGGAGCAGTACGTGGCCCAATGGGCCGGAGTCCAGGAGCAGTTCGTGGACTCGCCGGCGAAGGCGGTGGCCGAGGCGGATCTGCTGATCAGCCGTCTGGTCCACGACCGCGGCTATCCGTCCGAGGCCTACGGCGAGCAGGTCGCCGCGCTGTCCGTGCACCACGCGCACCATGTGCACGGCTATCGGCAGGTGCACGACGTGGCGGGGCGGGCCCGGGACGGACGGGCGGAGACGGAGGAGCTGCGCGCGGCCGTGGTGAGCGCCCGCGAGCTCTTCGAGGAGCTGGTCACGGCGAAGCCGGAGGACTCGGGCCGCCATCGGCAGGGCCCCGGCCCCGGCACCGAACCGCAAACCCCGCGTGCGCAGGGCGGCCGGTCCGCCGGCCGGCTCCACGCGCCGTGGGGATCGCACCACCGGGACAGCCGGGACAGCAGGAAGGGTGACGCCCGATGAACGAGTACGACGAGCAGCGACAGCCGGGACAGCCGGGAGAAGCGGGGCAGCAGGGAGAAGCGGGACGGACCGGAGCGGCGGGACAGCCCGGCCGGCCCGATCAGCGGCCCCCGTCCGGAGGCGGATCCGGCGACGGCCCCGGCTTCGACTCGCCGGGCTTCGCCTCGCCCGGTTTCGACTCCCCGGGCTCGCCCGGCTTCAGCGAACGGGACGCGACCGAGCGCGAGGTCGCCGAGCGCGGTGCGGCCTCCGACCGGGACATGCCCGCACGGGCAGCGGGAGACCGCGGCTTCGGGGAGCGCGGCGTCGGCGAGCGGGCAGTCGGCGAGCGGTCCACCGACGGCCAGGGCGGCATCCCCGGCCCGCGATCCGACCCCAGCGGTAGCGGTAGCACCGGACCAGGCGCCGCCCGCTCCGAAGGCCCCCGTTCCGCCGAAGGCGCACCCGTACTCCCGCAGGGCGAGCGCGACAAGCTTTCGCTCCGGCTCCAACAAGCCGTCAACAGCTTCGTCGATGAGCCCAGGCGATCGGTCGAGGAGGCCGACGCCGCGCTGGAGGAGACCGCGGCCCGGCTGGCCGACGTCATCGCGCAGCGCCGCAGCAGCCTCCGTACGGGATGGCGAGGCGATGGCAAGGGCGCCGCCAGGAGCGAGAGCGGCCACACCGAGACCGAAGAACTGCGGGTGGCGCTGCGCCGCTACCGCGACCTCGTGGAGCGGCTGCTGAACGTCTGACGGGACGCGGGTACGGAGCGTGAACGTGATGGGGCGATCCGGCGATCCGGCTCGCCCCACCTCGCTGTCGGCCGGCCCGGCCGACAGCCGCCGCGCCGCCGGGGGAGGTAACGCCGCCAACCGGACACCGGATACGGGAGGGCACCGGCCGAGCGCGCGGGCTTTCGGACTAAACTGACGCGGCGGCCAGGTGAAGCAGTGGTTTCCTACGTCTGTTCATCAGGGCGGTGCGAGCCTCCGTACGTCAGGTGTGACTGTGGGAGCGGCGGGAGGGCCGGCGAGGCGTGGCGAATCCGAAGAGCGGCCCAATAGGGAATTCCGTAGGGGCGGAGGCCGGAACAAGGGGCTTCGTAGTACAAGCGGGTCTGTGGTTGCTCGCAGGACTCCTCGCGGCGCGGCAGGCCGCGGCGGTGCTGCGGCTGCCGCCGGGTGAACGGCTCACCGATCTGGAGACCTGGACCGGTGAGAACGGCGTCCTGCATGTCGCGGGCTCGCTGTACGACACCGACCAGTTCACCGGCACGCCCTTCGCGGGGCTGGTGCTGAAGCCGCTGACCCGGGCGGCGGAGCAGAGCCTCGGCGTGGTCTGGACATTCGGCACGCTGCTGCTCGTCGCCGTGCTGGGAGTGGTGGCGGCCCGTGCCCTGCCGGGACCCATCTCACGGCGGGCGTCGCTGACCGCCGTTCCGGTGGCCATCAGCCTGCTGGTGCTGTCGTTGCCGGTGCGCAACGCCTTCTCGCTGGGGCAGGCCAGCGTCATCCCGGTGCTGCTCGTGCTGCTCGGCTGTCTGTGGGTGTCCTCGGAACACCGGGCCGGAGTCCTCATCGGACTGGCCGCCGCGTTGCAGCCCGCGGTGCTGCTGTTCGCGCCGCTGCTGTGGTTCACCGGCCGCAAGCGCGCGGCGCTGACGGCCGGCGGCACCTTCGCCGGACTCTCGGCGCTGGCCTGGGCGGCGCTGCCGCACGACTCGTGGACCTACTGGGTGCACCACGTCGCGGGCGTCGGCCTGGGCGAGCCCGCGGACAGCCTGGCCAACCAGTCGCTGCACGGCCTGCTGCTGCGCATCGGCCTCCAGGGGCCCCTCGAACTCATCCTGCTCGGCGTCCTCGCCGTGGCCGTCGTCGGCCTGGGACTGCGCCGCGCGGTGACCTACGCGCGCGACGGTCAGCTGCTGCTCGCCGTGACGCTGACCGGCTGCGTCGCGGTGGCCGTCTCGCCGACGGCCTGGCGGCACCAGCTGCTCTGGGTCCTGCTGGCCGTGGTCGGCAGGGTCGGACGACGCGGCGCCGACCGGCTCGTCTGGCCGGTGCTCGTCATCATGGTGATGACCGTCAACAGCGGCGCCCTGATGCCGAACATCGTGTTCCTGCGGGACATCAGCGCCAACGCCCCGCTGCTGCTGGCGGTGGCCGCGGCCTGTCTGGTGCCGTTCGTGCCACGTACGGCACCGGAGTGGGCGCGTCCGGTGCCCAAGCGGGTCGCGAAGCCCGTACAGGGCCGCTTCACGTGGGTGCCGCTGCTGCGCTTCTGGCGGCAGACGCTGAACCGTCCGAACCTGCTGCTGGAGCTGCTGCTGATACGGGTCGGCTACTCCGCCTACTCGGCCGTACGGCTCCCGGCGGGCGGCGCGCGCGACGCGGCGGAGCAGCACGGCTGGCAGATCGTGCACCTGGAGCGCTGGCTGCACATCGACGTGGAGCACTGGTTCAACCACCTGGTGGTGCGGATGCCGTCGGTGCAGAGCTTCATGGGCTTCGCCTACTCCACCTTCCACTTCCTGTTCCCGCTGGCGCTGCTGGCCTGGATGTACATCCGCCGGCCCGCGATGTACCGGTGGGCGCGCACCGCCCTGGGCTTCGCGACGCTGCTGGCCCTGATCGGCTTCTGGTTCTACCCGCTCGCCCCGCCGCGGCTGATGCCCGGCCTCGGCTTCATCGACACGGTGCACGGCACGCAGGACCTCGCCAGCCCCGAGTTCGGCGCGCTCACCGAGGTGTCGAACCAGTACGCGGCGATGCCCTCGCTGCATGTGGGCTGGTCGATGTGGTGCGCGGTCGTCTTCGCGCTGCTGGTGCCGTGGATGTGGCTGCGGGTCGCCGGGTTCCTCTACCCGCTGATGACCACCCTGGTGATCGTCGGCACGGCCAACCACTATGTGCTCGACGCGGTCGGCGGAGCGGTCGTGGTCGGCGCGGGCTTCGCGCTCCAGTACGTGCTTACGGGGCCGCGACGCAAGGAATCGGTCGGTGAGTCGGCGGGTTCGCGCCTCGATCCGGATGCCGATCCGGGGGCGGGGCCGGTGGCGGACCGGGACCGGCCGGTGAGCGTGGACGCGGCGACGTAGTGCCGTGACCGGCCGGCGGATACCCGGGGATGACGCCCGCGCCGCAGTGGAATCTTTCGCGGGCGCCACCATGATCCGCTGCACTGGTGGTGGACAGGCAGCCGGACGGTCGGGAGGAAAGCCGGTCAGGCGGTGGTGCGGCCGGGCCGTCCGGTGGGTGGTCGGCGGTCCGGCTGTGCGAGGGCCCCGGTTCAGCTGGAGACCGTGATCTGGGTGCCCGGCGCGGTCACGTCGGTGACGTTGTAGGTGGCGTTGAAGATCGAGGTGGTGGCGCTCGTCGGGCAGCCGAAGCCGCCGACGACCTTGACCGGCACGCTCGCGTTGGTGAAGCCGAGCTTGGACGGCGCGCCGTTGGGAATGAAGTCGTGCGAGTCGAGCCGTGCGAAGTGACATCACGTCAACTGTGTTTGCAGTGACGTCAGTTGGCCGCGTCGAAGATGCCAACCGTCATTGGCGAGGTTGAGGTTATGGCCGCCAGTGACCCTTGGCAAGGTACTGGGACGGACTGTTTTCAGCCTGCTGTCGCCCCTTGTCGCCTACTGCCCGGCGGTTCCGTCCGCCCGGCCGCTCTCCTGGGCGCCGCTCAGTATCTCGCCGAACTCCGCCCCCACCCGGCGCTCCATGGCGCGGGAGAACTCCGCGCTCACCACGTCACCGGCCACCGGGCGCAGCGTCGCCACCGCCTCCGCGATGCGCTGCACCTCGGCCGGCGGGAGGTGCTTGAGGCCCAGCTCGCCCAGCACATGGGCGCGGATGATCGCGACGAAGTGGTCGGCCAGCGCCGTCGCGTACGTCTGCACCAGTTGCCCGGCCTCCAGCACGGTCGCCAGCGGCACCCCTTCGTTGACCAGCGCGAGGGTGCTGTCGAGCAGGCGGCGGCTGACATGGGTGACGGTGTCGCCGTCGATGCTGATGTAGCCGAGCTCGACGGCGCGCGCGATGTCGGCCTCGGACGCGCCGTGGCCGAACAGCGCCGCGAGTTCGCCGAAATCGATGACCACCGGCTCCTCTTGGGACCACTGCTGTGTCATCGCCCGTTCCAGGCCCAGCAGTTCATCGACGCCGCTGCCCTGGTCCCAGGCCGCGAGCAGCTCCGCTATGCCGCTCACCGCGTACCCCCGGCGCAGCAGGTCCGCGATGAGCCGCAGCCGGGCGAGGTGGTCCTCGGAGTACCAGGCGATCCGGCCCGCTCTGCGCGGTGGGGGGAGCAGGCCGCGCTCCTGGTAGTACCGCAGATTGCGCACCTTGACGCCGGCCGCGCGGGCCAGTTCCTCTATGCGGTACTCCTGTGCGTGCTTCACGCCCGGGATTCTAGAGTCCGGGCGTGTCGGGCCGGGGTCATCCGTACTGGACCCGGAGCTCCTTGATGCCGTTCAGCCACGCGGAGCGCAGCCGTCGGGGGTCGTCCAGCAGCTTGATGTCCGGGACGGCGTCGGCGATGGCGTTGAAGATCAGGTTGATCTCCAGCACGGCGAGGCTCTTGCCGAGGCAGAAGTGCGGACCGCCGCCGCCGAAGCCCAGGTGCGGGTTGGGGTCGCGGGTGATGTCGAAGGCTTCGGGACGCTCGAAGACCTCGGGGTCGTTGTTGGCGGAGGAGTAGAAGATGCCGACGCGCTGGCCCTTCTTGATGTGCGCGTCGCCGAGCGTCGTGTCCTGGGTGGCGGTGCGCTGGAAGGAGACGACCGGGGTGGCCCAGCGGACGATCTCCTCGGCGGCGGTGTCGGGGCGCTCGCGCTTGTAGAGCTCCCATTGCTCGGGGTGGGTGAGGAAGGCGTGCATGCCGTGACTGATCGCGTTGCGCGTCGTCTCGTTCCCGGCGACGGCCAGCAGCAGCACGAAGAATCCGAACTCGTCCGAGCCGAGGTTGCCTTCGTCCTCGGCGGCGACGAGCCGGCTGACGATGTCCTTCGCGGGGCACTCCTTGCGGGCCGCCGCGAGGTTCATCGCGTACGAGATGAGCTCCATGGATGCCTCGGCGCCGACCTCCTCGGTGATGGCCAGCTCGGGGTCGTCGTAGCCGATCATCTTGTTGGACCACGCGAAGATCTTGGCGCGGTCCTGCTGCGGGACGCCGATCAGCTCGGCGATGGCCTGCAACGGGAGTTCGCAGGCGATGTCGGTGACGAAGTCGCCGCTGCCGTCGGTCCCGGCGCCCGCCTTCGCGGCTTCCAGGATGGCGTGCGCGCGGCTGCGCAAGGTGTCTTCGAGGGCGCGGATGGAGCGTGGGGTGAAGCCGCGCTGGACGATCTGGCGGACCCGGGTGTGTTCGGGCGGGTCCATGTTCAGCATGATCAGCCGCTGCACCTCGATCTGGTCGCGGGTCATCCGCTCGTTGAAGCGGATGATCGAGGTGTTGAGGGTGGCGGAGTAGATCTCGGGTTTGGTCGAGACCTCCTTCACGTCCTCGTGGCGGCTGACGACCCAGTAGCCGTCGTCTTCGAAGCCGGCGAGGTTGTGCGGCTGGGCGTTCCACCACACCGGCGAGGTCTGCCGCAGCAGCGCGAACTCCGGGAGTGGAACGCGGTGCTGGTACACGTCGGGGTCGGTGAAGTCGAAGCCTTCTGGCAGCGCTGGGCAGGACATCGGCGACTCCAGGTCTGACGGTCCATCAGATAATGGCCCAGAAGGTAGTGACGAGTTCCACAAGAGGCAAGGGGTCGCGCGGCATCCGTTGCGGACATGTACTCGTGCACGCCCCTTGCGCCCCCGGGGTCCGGTTCATAAGACTGCGGAGAGAACTAGAACGCGTACTAGTTCTGTCCAGGGGTGCCGGGACGCCCCGGGGACGCGAGGAGAGGACGAGCCATGGCCGCGGAACCCGTCATCGTCGAAGCCGTACGCACCCCGATCGGCAAGCGCGGAGGCGCGCTCGCCAATCTGCACCCCGCCTATCTGCTGGGCGAGACCTACCGCGAACTCCTGGCGCGCAGCGGCATCCAGCCGGACTGCGTCGAGCAGATCGTCGGCGGCACCGTCACGCACGCCGGCGAACAGTCCATGAACCCCGCGCGCAACGCCTGGCTGGCGTGCGGGCTGCCGTATGAGACGGCGGCGACCACCGTGGACTGCCAGTGCGGGTCCTCGCAGCAGGCCAACCACATGGTGGCCAACATGATCGCGGGCGGCGTGATCGACGTCGGCATCGGCTGCGGGGTCGAGGCGATGTCGCGGGTGCCGCTGGGCAGCGGCTCCAAGCACGGCCCCGGCAAGCCGTTCCCCGACGAGTGGAACGTCGATCTGCCCAACCAGTTCGAGGCGGCCGAACGGATCGCCCGGCACCGCGGCCTGACCCGCGAGGACGTCGACGGGCTCGGGCTGCTCTCGCAGGAGCGGGCGGGCCGCGCGTGGGCGGAGGAGCGCTTCAAACGCGAGACGTTCGCCGTGCAGGTCCCCACGAGCGAGGAGGAACAGGCCGCCGGGCAGGGCATGTGGCGGCTCGTCGACCGCGACGAGGGGCTGCGCGACACCAGCATGGAAGCCCTCGCCGGGCTGAAGCCGGTGATGCCCACCGCCATCCACACGGCCGGCAACTCCTCGCAGATCTCCGACGGCGCGTGCGCGGTGCTCTGGGCGTCCAAGCGGATGGCCCGCGCCCTGAAACTCAAAGCCCGGGCCCGGATCGTCGCCCAGGCGCTGGTCGGCTCCGACCCGCACTTCCACCTGGACGGGCCGATCGACGCGACGCGGGCGGTGCTCGGCAAGGCGGGGATGTCGCTCAAGGACATCGACCTCGTGGAGATCAACGAGGCGTTCGCCGCCGTCGTGCTCTCCTGGGGCCGGGTCTTCGAGCAGGACATGGAGAAGGTCAACGTCAACGGCGGCGCGATAGCCCTCGGCCACCCGGTGGGCGCGACGGGCGCGCGGCTCATCACGACGGCGCTGCATGAGCTGGAGCGGCGGGACAAGGAGTTCGCGCTGATCACGATGTGCGCGGGTGGGGCGTTGGCTACGGGGACGATTATTCAGCGGCTGTGACTGTGGTCGTCGGGCCGTGGCCATGGCTGGCGGCGGATCGCTGGTGATCGCTACTGTCGGCGCATGGCTACGGCGAAGACACGGTTGACCATCCGGATCTCGAAGGCCGCGGCGGAGTCCGCCCGGCTGGCTGCCGCTGCTGCGATCGTCACGGCTTCGACGCGTCGAAGGTGACCGGCGCCTCGAAAGCTGCCCGCCGCGTCGCGCGGCGCAGGGCCTTGAGGACTGTGCCGCCGAGGGCGAGCGTGAGGACGACGGTCACCACGGCGCGCGGGAGGTCCCAGCCGAGTGAGGTGGCGAGGCAGTAGGCGACGAACCGGGCGAGGTTCTCGGGCAGCGCGTCGCCGGGGACGAAGGAGACGCCGGTGGCCAGGCCGCCGATGTACGGCCAGCCCTGGAGGTTCATGATCGTGCCGTAGAGCACCGAGGCCACGGCCCCGTACCCCGCCAGCAGCAGCAACTCGCGTCGGCCGCGCAGCCGGTGCGGTCCCGGGAGCAGGCCCGCGCCCATCGCGACCCAGCCCATCGAGAGCATCTGGAACGGCATCCACGGGCCGACCCCGCCGGTCAGCAGCGCCGAGGCGAACATCGACACCGAGCCGAGCACAAACCCGAAGCCGGGGCCGAGCACCCGGCCCGACAGCACCATCAGGAAGAACATCGGCTCGATGCCCGCCGTGCCCGCCCCGAGCGGACGCAGCGCCGCGCCCGCCGCCGCCAGGACGCCCAGCATCGCGATGGCCTTCGCGTCCAGGCCGGTGTCGGCGATGGTCGCGACGACCACCGCGAGCAGCAGCGGGAGCAGCACGGCGAACAGCCAGGGCGCGTCGCTGGAGTGCGCGAGCCCGGACGAGGACTCGGCGAGCAGCGGCCAGCCGAAGGCGACGACGCCGATGGCCGAGATGAGCGCCAGGGCTGCGATGGAACGCGGGCCGAGGCGGATCGCTTTGACCTGGCGGTCGGGGTGGGATGCGGGGTGGGGGGCGGTCGGCTCCGGGCTCCGCCGGACGGGCAGGCTCCTCATGCCGGGGCCCCTGTGTCCCCGGCCGCGCCGGTGGTTCCGTCCGGGCCCTCGGTGGTTGCGGCCGGCTCCTCGGCCGGGCGTACGCCCCCGGCGGGCTCGCCGGGGGCGTACGCGGGCCCGGACGTCGGTGCTACTCCCAGCGCACGCGCCACCTGCGGCACGGTCAGCCACGGCAGCGGCGCGAGGATCTTGGCGACCTGGGGAGCGAACGCGGGGGAGGACAC
>NZ_JAYMZR010000013.1:0-97298 GCF_035828615.1 Streptomyces sp. H27-D2
GAGAGGCTTACGCCTCCTCGTCGACCCAGCTCATGAGCTTGCGGAGCTCCTTGCCGGTGGTCTCCAGCAGGTGGTTCTCGTCGGCCTTCTTGTACTCGTTGTACTTGGGCAGACCCGAGTGGTACTCGGCCATCCACGCCTTGGCGAAGGTGCCGTCCTGGATCTCGCCGAGGATCTTCTTCATCTCGACCTTGGTCTGGTCGTTGATGATCCGCGGGCCGCTGATGTAGTCGCCCCACTCGGCGGTCTCCGAGATCGACCAGCGCATCTTCTCCAGGCCGCCCTCGTACATGAGGTCGACGATGAGCTTCAGCTCGTGCAGGCACTCGAAGTAGGCGATCTCCGGCTGGTAGCCGGCCTCGGTCAGCGTCTCGAAGCCCGCCTTGACCAGCGCGGCGGTGCCGCCGCAGAGGACCGCCTGCTCGCCGAAGAGGTCGGTCTCGGTCTCCTCGGTGAAGGTGGTCTTGATGACGCCCGCGCGGGTGCCGCCGATGCCCTTGGCGTACGAGAGGGCCAGTTCCAGGCCCTTGCCGGTCGGGTCCTGCTCGACGGCCACGATGCACGGCACGCCGCGGCCCTCTTCGTACTGACGGCGGACGAGGTGGCCCGGCCCCTTCGGCGCGACCATACAGACGTCGACGTTGGCCGGCGGCTTGATGAACTCGAACCGGATGTTCAGGCCGTGGCCGAAGAACAGCGCGTCGCCGTCCTTGAGGTTGTCCTTGACGGACTCCTCGTAGACCTGCGCCTGGAGCGGGTCGGGAACCAGCATCATGATGACGTCGGCCTCGGCGGACGCCTCGGCGGGCGTGAGCACCCGCAGGCCCTGCTCCTCGGCCTTGGCCTTGGACTTGGAGCCCTCGTGCAGACCCACGCGGACGTCGACGCCGGAGTCCCGGAGCGACAGCGCGTGGGCGTGGCCCTGGCTGCCGTAACCGAGAACCGCGACCTTGCGGCCCTGGATGATGGACAGGTCAGCGTCGTCGTCGTAGAACATCTCGGCCACTGGAGGATCTCCTTGTTTCGGGTTGTGCGTCCCACCGTATGACGGGGAGCGGGTGGGAAGTCTCGGGGTCTCGGAATACGGTCGCCCGGTCGAGCGGCGACGGGGTGCGGCTAGGGCGGAACAGGCCCTAGTGCGTACTAGGCGCTGCGGTCGAGCGCGCGCAGCGACCGGTCGGTGATGGAGCGCCCACCGCGGCCTATGGCGATGGTGCCGGACTGCACCAGTTCCTTGATGCCGAACGGCTCCAGCATCTTGAGCATCGCTTCGAGCTTGTCGGCGCCGCCGGTGGCCTCGATGGTGACGGCCTCCGGCGCGACGTCGACGGTCTTGGCGCGGAAGAGCTGGACGATCTCGACGATCTGGGAGCGGGTCTCGTTGTCGGCGCGGACCTTCACCAGGACGAGCTCGCGCTGGATCGCAGCGCTGGGCTCGAGTTCGACGATCTTCAGGACGTTGACCAGCTTGTTGAGCTGTTTGGTGACCTGTTCCAGCGGGAGCGCCTCGATCACGTTCACCACGATGGTGATGCGCGAGATGTCGGGGTGCTCGGTGGTGCCGACCGCGAGTGAGTCGATATTGAAGCCGCGGCGGGAGAACAGGGCGGTGATCCGGGCGAGGACACCGGGCTTGTTCTCCACCAGGACGGAGAGCGTGTGCTTTGACATGGGCTCGTTCTCTCTCTTCTCTGTGTCCCGCGCTCAGTCGTCCGTGTCGCCGAAGTCCGGGCGGACGTCCCGGGCGGCGAAGATCTCGTCGTTGGAGGTGCCCGCGGCGACCATCGGCCAGACCATGGCGTCCTCGTGGACGATGAAGTCCACGACCACCGGGCGGTCGTTGATGGAGTTGGCCTTCTCGATGACCGCGTCCAGCTGGGACGGGTCCTCGCAGCGCAGACCGACGCAGCCCATCGCCTCGGACAGCTTGACGAAGTCCGGGATACGGGTGCCCTTGTTCTCGGCCGAGCCGGTGCCGACCGTGGAGCCGCTGCCGGCGTTGGTGTCGCCGTTGTGCAGCACGGTGTTGGAGTAGCGCTGGTTGTAGAACAGCGTCTGCCACTGGCGGACCATGCCCAGCGCGCCGTTGTTGATGATCGCGACCTTGATCGGGATGTTGTTGAGCGCGCAGGTGGCCAGTTCCTGGTTGGTCATCTGGAAGCAGCCGTCGCCGTCGATCGCCCAGACCGTGGCCTCGGGCCGGCCGGCCTTGGCGCCCATGGCCGCCGGGACCGCGTAGCCCATGGTTCCGGCGCCGCCGGAGTTGAGCCAGGTCGAGGGCTGCTCGTAGTCGATGAAGTGCGAGGCCCACATCTGGTGCTGGCCGACGCCCGCCGCGTAGACGGTGCCCTCGGGGGCCAGCCGGCCGATCCGCTGGATGACCTGCTGCGGCGAGAGGCTGCCGTCCGCGGGCAGGTCGTAGCCCAGCGGGTAGGTGTCGCGCCAGCGGTTGAGGTCGGTCCACCACTCGGCGTACCGGGTGCGGGCGTGCGGGCCGAGCGGGACCTTGCCGCTCGGGGCGCCGTCCGTGCTCCCGGCGGCCTCGCCGAACTCGGTCTGCAGCGCGACGACCAGGTCGGCGATGACCTCGCGGGCGTCGCCGACGATCGGCACGTCCGCGACGCGGTTCTTGCCGATCTCGGCCGGGTCGATGTCCGCGTGCACGATCTTGGCGAACGGGGCGAACGAGTCGAGCCGGCCCGTGACGCGGTCGTCGAAGCGCGCGCCCAGCGCGATGATCAGGTCGGCCTTCTGGAGCGCGGTGACGGCCGTGACCGCGCCGTGCATGCCGGGCATGCCGACGTGCTGCGGGTGGCTGTCGGGGAACGAGCCGAGCGCCATCAGCGTGGTGGTGACGGGCGCGCCGGTCAGCTCGGCGAGGACGCGCAGCTCGGCGGTCGCGCCGGCCTTCATGACTCCGCCGCCGACGTACAGCACCGGGCGCTTGGCCTCGTTGAGCAGCCGGGCGGCCTCGCGGATCTGCTTGGCGTGCGGCTTGGTGACCGGGCGATAGCCGGGCAGGTCGGTCTGCGGGGGCCAGGAGAAGGTGGTCTTCGCCTGCAGGGCGTCCTTGGCGATGTCCACCAGCACCGGTCCCGGGCGGCCCGTGGACGCGACGTGGAACGCCTCGGCGATCACCCTGGGGATGTCGTCCGCGTTGGTGACCAGCCAGTTGTGCTTGGTGATCGGCATCGAGATGCCGCAGATGTCCGCCTCCTGGAAGGCGTCCGTGCCGATCGCCTTGGAGGCGACCTGGCCGGTGATCGCGACCAGCGGGACCGAGTCCATGTGGGCGTCGGCGATCGGGGTGACGAGGTTGGTGGCGCCCGGTCCTGAGGTCGCCATGCAGACCCCGACCTTGCCGGTGGCCTGGGCGTAGCCGGTCGCGGCGTGGCCCGCGCCCTGCTCGTGGCGGACCAGGATGTGGCGCACCTTCGAGGAGTCCATCATCGGGTCGTAGGCGGGGAGGATCGCACCGCCGGGGATGCCGAAGACGGTGTCGGCGCCGACTTCCTCAAGAGAACGGATGAGGGCCTGCGCGCCCGTGCAGTGCTCGACGGGTGCGGGCTGCTGTCCGCCGGTACGGGGCCGCGGCTGCGGGTGGTGGGCCCCGGTGGCCTGTTCGGTCATCGGCATTCTCTTCTCGAAGATGAGGGTTTGTGAGGAGATCTGCTCAGTGCCAGTGCAACAAAAAACCCCTCGAGCCGTGAGGCAGTCGAGGGGAGCGCGTCGGTGATGTCAGCAGGACTTTCGAGGAAGTCCTGCTCAGCCGACGCGCTGTCCAAGTACGAGAATTCGGGTGCGCATGACATTGACCATCCCCCTGGCGCAGGGTAGGTGTCAAGTAGGTGGGACGGGCGTCTCAGCATTTGAAACCAGCGGGGGCCGGAAGGGCGGGTGGAACGGGGGGTGCGCCGAGAGCGCTCCGCCGACCAGCGCGGGGCCGCCCACCCCCGGCAGCGGGTAGCCGCCGCGGGCCAGCGAGCGGCGCAGCCGGTGTTCGTCGAGCGGGCCGGAGAAGGCCATGCCCTGGCCGTGCGTGCACCCCATGGCGCGCAGCGCGACGACCTGGTCCGGCAGGTCCACGCCGTCCGCCACGGACTGCATCCCGAGGTCGGCGGCGATCCGCAGCAGCCCGGCGGTGATCTTGTGCAGCCGGGCGGACTCGACCACGCCCTCGACCAGACCGCGGTCCAGCTTGAGTATGTCGATGGGGAGCCGGCGCAGCGCGCTGATCGCGGCGTAGCCGCTGCCGAAGCCGTCGAGGGCGATGCGCACGCCGAGCCGGTGCAGCCCCACCAGGCGCTGTTCCAGCTCGTCCATCGGCACCCTGGGGTCACTGTCGGCCAGCTCCAGGATGAGGGCGCCGGACGGCAGACCGTGCCGGATCAGCAGTGCCTCGATGCTCTTGGGCGGCAGCGCGCGGTCCACCAGGCGGCGAGCGGAGAGTCGTACGGTCACCGGCACCGGGTGTCCGGCGCGGTGCCGCTGCGCGGCCTGTTCGACGGCCTCCTCCAGCTGCCAGCGGCCCAGCTCGGCGGTGCGGGCCCCGTCGTCGTACTGGCCGGTCTCGGCGACCCGCAGGAACTCGGCGGGGGTGAACAGGATGCCCTGCGCGGAGCGCCAGCGGGCCTGCGCGGAGACGGCGGAGATCCGGCCGCCGTCCAGTTCGACGACGGGCTGGTGCAGCAGGGCGAACTCGCCGTCGTGCAGCGCCGTGCGGAGCCGGGTGGCCAGCTCGGCCCGGCGCACCACGTCGGCCTGCATCTGCGGGGCGTACATCTCGACCCGGCCCTTGCCGGCGGATTTCGCGCGGTACATCGCGAGGTCGGCGTTGCGCATCAGGTCGGCGGGGGTGATGCCGGGCTCGGCGAAGGCGACGCCGATGCTGGCGGCGACGCGCACTTCGGTGCCGTTGACCCGGTAGGGCCTGGAGAGGTTGAGGCGCAGCCGGTCGGCGATGTCGTGGACGCGGAATTCGCGGACCGTGTGGTCGCGGGTGCCGTCGCCGCGGATGAGAGTGGCGAACTCGTCGCCGCCGAGCCTGGCGGCGGTGTCGACGGCGCGTACGGACTCCTGGAGGCGGCGGGCTGCCTGGATGAGGAGTTCGTCGCCCGCCTGGTGGCCGACGGAGTCGTTGACCGCCTTGAAGCCGTCGAGGTCGATGAAGAGCACGGCGGCGTCGAGGTCGGAGGCGCGCCGGCCGCCGAGCGCCTGCCGGACCCGTTCGGTGAACAGGGCCCGGTTGGGCAGGTCGGTGAGCGGGTCGTGCGAGGCGTTGTGCTGGAGCTGGGCCTGGAGCCGGACCCGTTCGGTGACGTCGCGGCTGTTGAAGATCAGGCCGCCCTGGTGCCGGTTGACGGTGGATTCGACGTTGAGCCACTGGGCGCCGTCGGAGCGGCTGCCGCCGGCCCTGAAGCGGCATTCGATACGGGTGGTCGGCTCGTCGTCGGGCGGCGCGGCGAGAAACCGCCGGACTTCGTGGACCACCCGGCCCAGGTCCTCGGAGTGGATGAGGGAGGCCAGTTCGGAGCCGACCAGCTCCTCCGCCTCGCGGCCGTAGACGCCCGCGGCGGCGGGGCTGACGTAGCGGAGCACGCCGGTCGGGGCGGCGATCATGATGACGTCGCTGGAGCCCTGCACCAGGGAGCGGAAGTGGTTCTCCTTCTGGGCCAGTTCCTGGGTGAGGCTGATGTTGTCGAGCAGCATGATGCCCTGCCGGACGACGAGGGCGAGCACTACCGTGCAGGCGGTGAACAGCACCACCCGGTCGATCCGGCGGCCGTCGATGACGGTGTAGAGGATGCCCAGGGTGCAGACGGCGGCGGCGAGGTAGGGCGTCAGGGCGGCGAGCGAGCCCGCGATGGGGCGGCTCGGGTTGCGGTCGTTGCGGACGCCCCGGTCCCAGTCGATCCGCTCCCCCACGCCGCGCTTGGCGACCCAGGGGGCGTACGCGAGCAGCAGCGAGCCGGCGAACCAGCCCGCGTCGAGGAGCTGGCCCGAGCGGTACTCCTCGCGGAGCAGCGGCGAGGTGAACAGCGCGTCGCACAGCACGGTGAGCGCGAGGGCGGCGATGGCGGTGTTGATCGCGGAGCGGTTGGCCGAGGAGCGCCGGAAGTGCAGCGCGAGCACCATGCTGACGAGCGCGATGTCGAGCAGCGGATAGGCCAGTG
Source organism: Streptomyces sp. H27-D2 (assembly GCF_035828615.1). Classification (NCBI taxonomy): domain Bacteria; kingdom Bacillati; phylum Actinomycetota; class Actinomycetes; order Kitasatosporales; family Streptomycetaceae; genus Streptomyces; species Streptomyces sp. H27-D2. The sequence goes on from NZ_JAYMZR010000013.1 coordinate 6,174, forward strand.
AGAGCGCGGTGTGCGCGACGGTCTCGCCGTCGAAGTGCGCGGTGTGGGCGAGCGCCAGGCTCCAGGAGAGGGTCAGCAGCGAGCCGCCGATCAGCCAGGCGTCCAGGCCCAGGCAGACCCAGCCGGCGCGGGTGACCGGGCGCTTGGCGAGGACCAGCAGGCCGACGATGGCCGGTGGCGCGAAGAGCAGGAAGCTGAAGTCGGCGAACGAGGGGCTCGGCACGGGCTGCCGGAGCACCACCTCGTACCAGCCCCAGGCGCCGTTGCCGAGCGCGGCCATCGCGGAGGAGACCGCGAACAGCAGCCAGGCGGGTCGAAAGCGGGTCGCGTGGCTGCGGGCGTACCAGAGGCAGGAGACGGCGGCGGTGAGGGCGGCGGCGCTGAGGCCGAAGTCACCCATGCACTTCGCGACCCCGGGGGAGCCCCAGCCGAGCGCGGAGCCGGTGGCGTACCCGCCGCAGAGCAGGGCCAGGACGACCTGCGGCAGCACCCCGGCCGGTCCGCCGGAGGCCGACTCCCGGGAGAGCACCGCGCTCGACGCGCTCACCACGCAGTCCTCGACCGCATCGTCCTCGACCGCATCGTCCTCGACCGCGCAGTCCTCGACCGTACGGTCCGCAGCCGTACGGTCCGCGGCGGCGGGGCCCAGCGATGTCGTGGTCGACAGTCGCCCCGTGTCGGGTACTTGCTCCATTGGCCGTGCATCGCCCGTCGCCCCCCTAGAGTTCCGGTCCTACGCGCACGCCGTATCCCGCATGGCGTGGCCCCCGATTCGGGACGATACACCAGATCGGTCACTCAGGGACATACTTCCTCTACACAGCGTAACTACCTGCGGAATCACGGCTACTGAGTGCATTCACACCGCTCCGCAGGGTGCTTTGAGCAGACAATTCGACTGCCGGGATGGCGTCGGGAGGGCACCGGGAGCGGCGGGTGGGAAAGCGGCCGGCCACTCCCCCGCCCGCTTCGCGCTCCGCGGTCAGCCGCTCGTCACCACCACGTGCTGGAGTTCCTCGCCCGCCGCGAAGCGCCGCAACTGCTCGCGCAGCAGCCGCTTCGCGCGGGGCAGGAAGGCCGACGTCGGGCCGCCGACGTGCGGGGTGATGAGCACACCGGGGGCGTGCCACAGCGGATGACCCGCAGGCAGCGGCTCCGGGTCGGTCACATCGAGAGCCGCCCGCAGCCGGCCGGAGTCCAGCTCGGCGAGCAGCGCCTTGGTGTCGACGACGGCGCCGCGGGCCACGTTCACCAGCAGCGCGCCGTCCCGCATCCGGGCCAGGAAGTCGGCGCCGACCAGGCCGCGGGTCTCGTCGGTGAGCGGGGTGGAGATCAGCACGACGTCGGCGTCCGGCAGCAGTTCGGGCAGCTCCGAGAACGGCAGCACCGGGCCGTGCGCCGTCTCGCGGGCGGAGCGCGCGACGCGCACGACCCGCGCGCACTCGAAGGGCGCGAGCCGGTCCTCGATGGCGCTGCCGATCGCGCCGTAGCCGACGATCAGCACCGACTTGTCGGCGAGCGCCGGGTAGAAGCCGCTCCGCCACTCCTCCGCGTCCTGGCCGCGGACGAAGCCGGGGATGTCGCGGAGCGAGGCGAGGGTGAGGGTCAGGGCCAGTTCGGCGGTGCTCGCCTCATGGACGCCGCGGGCGTTGCACAGCCGCACACCGGGCGGCAGTCCCGGCAGGGCGGGCAGCATCTGGTCCATGCCGGCGGTGAGGGTCTGCACTACCTGTAGGCGCGTCATCCGCGGCAGCGGGCGCACGGCGACCTCCGCACCCCGCATGTACGGAACGCCGTAGAAGACGCAGTCCGCGGGGTCCGCGGGGAACTCGGAGCCACCGTCCCAGTGGGCGTACTCCAGGCCGTCGGGGAGTCCGCCGATCTCGTCGGCGGGGATGGGAAGCCATACGTCAGCACTCATGCCCCGAGGCTATGCGAACGAGATCTTCCACAGAGGTTAGTTTGGACTGCGTCCCTGATGGGGGCGTCGGGGACGGAGGACAGGACCAGGTGGAGCGCAGGACGATCGGTGCGGCGGCACTCGAAGTGAACGCGGTGGGTCTCGGCTGCATGCCGATGAGCTGGGCGTACACCGCGTCGCAGCAGGACGGCGAGAGCTCCCTGCGCACGGTGCGCGCCGCCCTCGACCGCGGTCCGGTGCTGTTGGACACCGCGGACATGTACGGCCCGTTCACCAACGAACTGTTGGTGGGCCGCGCGCTGCGGGAGCGCCGGGCGGACGCCTTCATCTCGACCAAGTGCGGGCTGCTGGTGGGCGATCAGCACATCGTCGCCAACGGACGCCCCGGGTATGTGAAGCGGGCTTGCGACGCGTCGCTGCGGCGGCTGGGGACCGGGACGATCGATCTCTACCAGCTGCACAGGGCCGATCCGGAAGTCCCCATAGAGGAGACCTGGGGCGCGATGGCGGAGCTCGTCGCGGCGGGCAAGGTGCGCGCCCTGGGGCTGTGCGCGGTCGGTGCGCGGGCGCAGTTCCGCACCGGGAAGGGCCCCGGGCGTGTGGGTGCGGGCGCGGGGCGCGCGGGAGCGCGGATGCACGACAACACCCTGCGGCAACTGGAGCGCGTCCAGCAGGTGTTCCCGGTCAGCAGCGTGCAGGCCGAGCTGTCGGTGTGGTCCACGGACGCGCTGGGCGCGCTGCTGCCGTGGTGCGAGGCGCGCGGCATCGGCTTCCTGGCGGCGATGCCGCTGGGCAACGGCTTTCTGACCGGCACGCTGAAGCCGGGCCAGGGCTTCGAGCCGGAGGACGTACGGGCCCGGCACCCGCGGTTCACGGCCGAGATGATGGCGGCGAACCAGCCGATCGTGGCCGGGCTGCGGCGGATCGCCGAGCGGCGCTCGGTGACGACCGCTCAGGTCGCGCTGGCCTGGGTGCTGGCGCAGGGGCGGCACGTGGTGCCGGTGCCGGGGGCGAAGAAGGAGCGCTGGGTACGGGAGAACACGGACGCGGCGCGGCTGGTGCTGAGCGCGGGCGAACTGTCCGAGATAGCGGCGCTGCCGCATGCGGTGGGGTCGTGGGACTGATATCGGCTTCGGGTCGGTTCCTGAGGGCGCTCGGGCGGCGCTCCGGGGCCTCTCGGGCGGCTCCACGGGGGCTCCGCAGGGGCTCCACGGGGAGGCTTCGGCCGGCTTCGCACTGCTTCGCGCGGCTTCGGGAACGGCTGATGGTGCGAGAACGGAACCTCGGGGCTCCGGGCGGTGTATCAAGCAGTGTGGGGTGTTCCACCACACCGCTGAACCGCTGACCGTGCTCGAAGCGGTCACCCGAAAGACCCGAACGAAGGGGACCAACCGTGCGTCGTCCTGTTGTGACCGCCGCGCTCGCGGCTGCCGCGCTCCTGCTCGCGGCCGGGTGTTCGTCCGACGAGGACGGCGCCGGCCGCCCGGCGCGGAGCTCGTCGTCGAGTCCGGGCGGGGCCGGCGCCGACGGCGAGTCGTCCTCCCCGGCGGAGCCCCCGTCCTCGCCCGCCCCCGCCAAGGGCTCGGTGAAAGTGGAGCGCACGCTCACCGAAAACCTCGACTCCCCCTGGGGGCTCGCCCCGCTGCCGAACGGCGATCTGCTGATCGCCTCCCGCGACAGCGGGAAGATCCTCCGAATCAGCGCCGACGACGGCAAGAAGACGGAGCTCGGCTCGGTGCCCGGCGTCTCCGCGAGCGGTGAGGGCGGCCTGCTCGGCCTGGCCCTGGCCCCCGCCTTCGGCGCGGACCACATGGTCTACGCGTACTTCACGACCGCGTCCGACAACCGCATCGCCCGGATGAGCTACGACGACAAGAAGCCCGCCGGCAGCCAACTGGGGGCTCCCGACACGATCTTCAAGGGCATCCCCAAGGGCGAGATCCACAACGGCGGCAGAATCGCCTTCGGCCCGGACAAGATGCTCTACGCCGGAGCGGGTGAGACCGGCGACCGCGGCCTGGCCCAGGACAAGGAGTCCCCGGCCGGCAAAATCCTCCGCATGACCCCGGAGGGCGAACCGGCGCACGGAAACCCGGAAGCCGACTCGGTGGTCTATTCGTACGGGCACCGCAATGTGCAGGGGCTCGCCTGGGACGCCCAAAAGCACCTCTGGGCCTCCGAGTTCGGCCAGGACGCCTGGGACGAGCTGAACCTCATCGAGCCGGGCAAGAACTACGGCTGGCCCCTGGTCGAGGGCAGGCGGGAGAAAGCGGGATACGTCGAGCCGGTCGAGCAGTGGAAGACGGCCGACGCCTCACCGAGCGGCATCGCCTTCGCCAAGGGCTCCATCTGGATGGCCGGGCTGCGCGGCGAGCGGCTGTGGCGCATCCCGCTGGACGGGACGAAGCCGGTCGCCGAACCGCAGGCGTTCCTGAACGGGAAGTACGGCCGGCTGCGCACGGTGGTGGCCACGGAGGACGGCGGGCTGTGGCTCGTCACCAACGAGACGGATTCGCGCGGCACGCCGGAGAAGGGTGACGACCGCATCCTGCGGCTGGAAGTCAGCTAGGCCGTGCTCTGAGCGAGCGCTGTCTGCGGGCACAGTCTGCGGGCGCTGTTCTGTGAGCGCTGTCCTGTGAGCACTGGCAGTACCGGCCCCTTCCGGAGCGCCTCCGGCCCGTCGCGTCTCCCGCCCGGGGCGACGACTGAGGCCGTACGGACAGCGCCGGACTCAGCCGATGCGCTCGGGCTGGGACTGGGACTGGGGCTGGGGCTGGGACTCGGGCTCGGCGAACAGCCGCAGCCGGTGGGCCAGGGCCGCGGCCTCACCGCGGCCCGAGAGGCCCAGTTTCGCCAGGATGTTGGAGACGTGCACGCTCGCCGTCTTCGGTGAGATGAACAGCTCCTCGGCTATCTGACGGTTGCTGCGCCCCGTCGCGACCAGCCGGAGCACGTCGCGCTCGCGCGGGGTCAGCCCCAGCGACTCGGCGGCGTCGGCCGGGGCCGTGACACCCGGCCGGCCGCTGCCGGAGCCGCGTGCGGCAGCGCGACCGTTCGCGCCGGCCGACCGTCTGACCAGCGGCAGCCGCGCCCGCTGCGCCAGGATCACGATGTCCTCGATCAACGGGCGGGCGCCCAACCGCTCGGCGACCGCCAGCGACTGCGCCAGCAACCCGGCCGCGCGCTCCCGGGCCGCCCGCACATCCGTGACGGGGGCGGGCGGGCCGGCGGAGCCGGCGCCGGGGCCCGAGCCGGAGTCGGAGACAACGTCGGGGCCGGGGCCCGAACCTGAGCCGACACCAGAACCCGAGCCGAGGCCGGAGTCCACACCGGCACCCGAGCCGGAACCTGAGCCCGATCCAGATCCCGAAGCGAGCCCAACGCCAACGCCGGAGGCAGCGAGAACGTCGCTGCCACCCCCCGCGCCTCCCCCGCCCCCCACGCCAGAGGCGATCAACGCGTCGGCCCAGCGGTAGCGGACCCGCGCCAGCTCGTACGGGCGGTCCAGCGGTTCGAAGGCCGCCGCTGTGCGGGCCCACTGGTCCGGGTCGTCGCGGCCGTCGGCGCGGAGCAGTTCGGCGTGCAGCAGCTGGGCGTGCGCCTCCCAGACCGGTACGGGGCGGGGCAGCCGCTTCGTCGCCTCGCTGATCCGGGCCAGCACCGCCGCCCGCCCGGCGTCGGCCGCCGGCAGGCCGCGGGCGTCCGCTTCCGCCGTGGCCGCCGCGCACAGCAGCCGCCAGGCGTAGCGCTGGGTGCCCGGCATGAAACCGGTGTCGAGGGCGCCGGTCAGCTCGGCCCGTACGTCGGCGATCCGGCCGCGCGCCGCCGCGATCCGCAGGGCCAGCCGGGCGAGGTTGATGGTGTACTGCGGCTGCGGGTCGTGGGTGCCGTACTCATGGCGGGCGAGCGCGAGTTCCTGTTCGGCCGTGTCCAGGTCGCCGCGCTCCAGGGCCAGGCAGGTGTAGCGGACGGCTGCCGCGCCGCGCGGCCGGGGGCTCTGTCCGGCCCGCCGGGTCGCGGCGGCGGCTGCCTCCGACTCGTCCCAGCGCCCCAGGGCGAACAGCGACTCGGACTGGTTGCCGAGCACCCACGCCTTGGCGTCCTGGAGTCCGAAGCGGTGGTAGATCGTGTTGCCCGCCTCGGCCACCTCGACGGCCTGCGCGGAGCGGCCCACGCCTTCGAGGGCGGAGGCCAGATTGACGTGGCAGCGGCCGAGCACTCCGACGTCGCCCAGTTCGACGACGCGCTTGCACACCGTGGCCATCTCGGCGAGCCCGGCCTCCACCTCACCCGAGTCGATCATGAGCCCGCTGAGCGTGATCCGGGCGTGCATCTCCAGTTCCTCGGCGCCGACCAGCCGGGCCAGCTCCACCGCGCGCTCGGCGGCGTCATAGCTGTCCGGGCCCGGCTGGTGCACCGCGAGCCAGCCCGCGGCCTGGGCGAGCACCTCGGCGTGCACGACGGACGGCGGCAGTCCGCGCACCAGCTCCTGCGCGGTGCCCAGTTCGGCCCAGCCGTCGCCGCGGCCGAGGCTTGAGACGATCTTGCAGCGCTGGACCCAGAACCAGGCGGCGCGCAGCGGGTCGTTGCCGCCGTCGAGCACCCGCAGGGCCCGCTTGGTGACGGTGAGCGCGCGCTCCCGCTCCCCCGACAGCTGGGCCGCGACCACGACTTCGGCGAGCAGGTCGAGCAGCCGCAGCGCGTCCTCGTCGCAGCCGCAGGCCGGGTACGCTCCGGCGGCGTCGATCGGCCGCAGCGCCTGGCGCACCTCACGCGGGGTGTCCTCCCACAGCTCCATGGCCCGCTCCAGCAGCCGCAGTTGCTCGGCGAAGGCGTGCCGCCGCCGGGCCGCGACGGAGGCTTCGAGCACGGCGGGCAGCGCCTTGGCGGGGTCGTGGGCGTGGTACCAGTAGCTCGCGAGCCGGGTCGCGCACTCCTCGGCCCGCACGAGTGCGGGCGCGGCCTCCAGGGCTTCGGCGTAGCGGCGGTTGAGGCGGCTGCGCTCGCCGGGCAGCAGGTCGTCGGCGACCGCTTCGCGGACCAGGGAGTGCCGGAAGCGGTAGCCGTCGCCGTCGTTCGTGGGGAGCAGGATGTTGGCGCCGACGGCTATCCGCAGCGCCTCGATGAGGTCGTCCTCGCTCAGCCGGGCGACGGCCGCGAGCAGGTGGTGTTCGACGGTGGAGCCGCCCTCGGCTGCGATCCGCACGACCCGCTGGGCGTCGTCGGGCAGCGATTCGACGCGGACCAGCAGCAGGCCGCGCAGCGAATTGCTCAGGCCGGTGCTGCGGCCCTCGCTGATGCTGGCGGCGAGCTCCTCGACGAAGAAGGCGTTGCCGTCGGAGCGGTCGAAGACCCGGTCGACCAGGGCCTGGTCGGGTTCGGCGCCGTTGATGCCGGCCATCTGGCCGCGCACTTCGTCGCGGTTGAAGCGGCGCAGTTCGATCCGCCGGACGGTTCGCATCCGGTCGAGTTCGGCGAGGAAGGGGCGCAGCGGGTGCCGGCGGTGGACGTCGTCGGCGCGATAGGTGGCGACGATGACCAGGCGGGCGTGCTGGAGGGTGCGGAAGAGGTAGGCGAGGAGTTCGCGGGTGGAGCGGTCGGCCCAGTGCAGGTCCTCGATCGCGAGGACGAGGGTGCGCTCGGCGGCGAGGCGTTCCAGCAGCCGGGCGGTGAGCTCGAAGAGCCGGGCCCGGCCGTCCTCGTCGTGCGATTCGCGGGCGGTCTCGCCGAGTTCGGGCAGCAGTCGGGCCAACTCGCCCTCCTGGCCGGCGGCGGCCTGGGCCAGTTCGTCGCCGAGCTGCCGGCGCAGGGCGCGCAGCACGGTCGACACGGGGGCGAACGGCAGCCCCTCGGCGCCGATCTCGATGCAGCCGCCGACGGCGGTGACGGTTCCGGCGGCGTTCGCGGCGGCGAGGAACTCCTCGACGAGCCGGGTTTTGCCGACGCCCGCCTCGCCGCCCACGAGCAACGCCTGCGGCTCGCCCGCGGCGGCGCGGGCGAGCGCGTCGGTGAGGGTGGTCAGCTCTTCTGCGCGGCCGATGAACACCGGGCTGACGGACGTGGTCTGCACGGGGCTGAGCATCGCACAGGGGTCCGACAGTCCGGCAGTGGATTTTCCGGCAGCGGATTTCTCGGTACGGGACACAGCGCGGCTGATCGTCGCGGCCGGGCGGCGGTTACGCGGTGGCGCGCCGCGACCGTAGGGGGCTGCGGCTCCGGCCGGGCTGCTCGCTCACCCGGCCCTCCGCCTCGTTGCCGGCCGAGCGACGGGCGGCGGTGGTTGTCCGTACCGCCTCGCGTGCCAGCCGGTAGCGGTCGGCCCGCTGGATCAGTTCGGCGGAGCGGAGCTGGTGAAGTTCGTAGTGGAACATCTGGATCTCCTGGTGACGGTGGCTTCTCGCGGCTTCTTGCCGTGCTTGAAGCTTCGTCTCCCAGGGGGGTCCGGCACATCGGGCGAGTGCCTGATCCAGAACTGCCCGGGGGCCTTAGGCGGGGGTCCCTTACGGGCTGGGCCGCCTAAGGCCGCGGGCCGCGCACCTCAGACCCCGGCGGTGAGGGCGTGCCGCGCCCTCACGCCGGGGGTCGTCGCGCCAGGGGTCACTGTCCGGGGACCTGCGGCTGCGCCGGGGTCTTGGGAACCGTGGGCAGGTTGGCGAAGAGGTCGAAGTACATGCCGACCGCGATCAGCAGGCCGATGAGGCCGAGCGCGACGCCGCCCCAGGCGAGCGCCTTGACCCAGACCGGACGGGGGCCGTCGGCGGTCTCCGGGCGGAGCAGCACGGCGCCGCCGAGCACGATGGCGACGAGTGCGAACGCGCCGTTGAAGAGCGCGGTGGTGTGCCAGGGGTTGGCGTAGACCGCCTGGACCTGGTCGCTGGCCTTGCCGCCCTGGAGCTTGATCTGCCCGAGGAGCTGCTGGCGTTCGGCCATCAGCGTGCCGAGCCAGCTGCCGCTGATCGAGATGAAGCCGAGCGCCGTGCCGACGACCGCTCCGGCGCCGGAGAGCACGCCGGTGCGGGCGGGGGCCGCCGCCTCGTCGTCGTCCAGGTCGTCGAGGTCCTCGCCGAGGTCGTCGCGCGCGTCAGCGGAGGTCTCGGCGGTGGCCGGCTCGGCGTCGGTCACGGCCGTGCCCGCGGGCTCGTCCTTCGCGGTCTTGGCCGTGCCCTTGGCGGGGGCGTCGGCGGTGTCTACGGCGATCGCCTCGGAGGAGCGTGCCTCCGGCTCGTTGTCGCCCGTTCCGGCCGTCTTCTCAGTCTTCGTGATATCCATGAGGGCTCACCGTAGGGATGGTTTCTGAGAGCTGTATGAGGACGCGTGGGGCAGCGCTCAGCAGACGTGGGAGCGCTCGTCGGCGGCGCTCCGCTCAGCGGACGCCCGGGGCTCCGGCAGCAGGTCCCCGGGCGGTCCCGGCGACGGCTCCGGCTCCCGTTCGACGGGCTGCGCCGGCCTCGCCGTGAGGGCGGACTCGGCCGGCGGCTCGATGCTGAAGCGCGGCAGCAGCCGGTCCAGCCAGCGCGGTATCCACCAGTTCGCGCCGCCCAGCAGATGCATCAGTGCGGGCACCAGGAGCGTGCGGAGCAGGAAGGCGTCCAGCGCGACGGCCGCGGCCAGCCCGATGCCGAACATCGCGATGATCCGGTCGCCGCTGAGCACGAACGCCGAGAAGACGGCGATCATGATGACCGCGGCGGAGTTGATCACCCGGCCGGTCTCGGCGAGTCCGACCCGTACCGAGCGCCGGTTGTCGCCGGTCCGCCGCCACTCCTCGTGCATCCGGCTGACCAGGAAGACCTGGTAGTCCATGGAGAGCCCGAAGAGCACCGAGACCATGATCACCGGTAGGAAGGGCTCGATCGGACCCGCGCTGCCCAGTCCGAGCAGCTCGCTGCCCCAGCCCCACTGGAAAACCGCGACGACGATCCCGAAGGACGACGCGACGGCGATCACGTTCATCGCCGCCGCCTTCAGCGGGATGCCGACGCTCCGGAAGGCGAGCAGCAGCAGCGCGCAGCCCAGCGCGATGACGACGCCGACGAAGAGCGGCAGCTTGTCGACGATCACCGAGGCGAAGTCGTCGTAGCTCGCGGTGAGCCCGCCCACCTGGGTGTCGAGCGAGGTGCCCGCCTCGGCCCGCGGCAGCACGTCGGCGCGCAGCCGCTCGACGAGTCCGGAGGTGGCCTCGGACTGCGGGGCGGTCGTCGGGACGACCGTGATCACGCCGGTGCCGCCGCTGCCGTCGAACACCGGGCCCGAAGCCGTCCGCGAGCAGGTCGTAGGCCTGCCGGGTGGTGGCGGATGAGGCGTTGTTGCCCTGGTCGGAGGTGCCCAGGTGCAGCGAGAACACGGGGATCGCCAGGATCAGCATGACGGCGGCGGCGATGCCACCGAGCAGTTTGGGATGCCGCTCGACGAAGGCGGACCAGCGGGCGGCGATGCCGGTGGGCGGTTCGGGCCGCGGTCCGTGTTCGGCGAGCCCGCGCCGCTCGCGCCGGCTCAGGGCGCGGGTCCCGATCAGCCCGAGCAGCGCCGGCAGCAGGGTGATCGAGGCGGCCACGGTGAGCACGACGGTGAGCGAGGCGGCGATGGCCACCCCGTTGAGGAAGCTCAGCCGCAGTACGAGCATGCCGAGCAGCGCGATGCAGACGGTCGCGCCGGCGAAGACGACCGCGCGCCCCGAGGTGGCCACCGCCCGCGCGGCGGCCTCCGCGACCGGCAGGCCCTGCCGGAGCCCGCTGCGGTGCCGGGTGACGATGAAGAGGGCGTAGTCGATGCCCACGCCGAGGCCGATGAGCATGCCGAGCATGGGCGCGAAGTCGGCGACGGTCATCACATGGCCGAGCAGCCCGATGCCGAGATACGCGGTGCCGACGCCGACCAGCGCGGTCGCGATCGGCAGCAGCATGGCGGCGAGCGAGCCGAAGGCGAGGAAGAGCACCACGGCGGCGGCAGCGATGCCGACGATCTCGCTGAGGTGCGCGGTGGTCTTCTCGGTGAGGGCGATGCCCGCCCCGCCCAGTTCGACCTGGACTCCGGTGGTCCCGGCGGCGGTCGCGGTGGCCGCGGACCGCTGGGCGGCGGCGGACTTCGCGGTGTCGACGACCCGCTCCACCCGCGCCCGGTCCAGCTCTTCGACGGGGGCGTCGAAGGAGACGCTCGCGTAGGCGGTGCGGCCGTCGTCGCTGATCCTGGCAGCGCCGTCGGCGCCGTACGGGCCGCTGACCTCGGCGACGCCGGGCAGCCGGGCTATCTTTTCGAGCGCCCCGGTCATCCGGTGCTCGACGTCGGCGGTGCGCACGGTGCCGCCGTCGGCGCGCCAGACGATGGTGTCGCTGTCCCCCGGCCGGCCGGGGAACGCCTCCTGGAGGAGCGCGCTCGCTCTGCCGGATTCGGTGCCGGGCACCTCGTAGTCGTTGGAGTACGCGGTGCCGGCGAGGGCCGCCGCGAGCGCGACGCCCCCGAGGGCGGCGAGCCACAGCGCGATGACGAGAAGGCGGCGCCGGAGGCACCAGCGGGCGAGTTCGGCCATGACCTGCTTCCGGGCCGTGCGTCGATCACCCACGGGGAGGACCGGAGCGGTCGAGCGCATGACGGACAAGGGACACATCGAGCGCCTCGCACTCCGCGCGGGAGGGAAGCCGCGGGGTGCCGGAGGCTGCGTATGACTGCGGATGTGCGGATGACTGCGGATGACAGGGGCCCCGCCACCGGCCCGGTGAAAGGTGGTGGCGGGGCCTCCGTTTCAGCACTCTCGCAGCACGAAGAGATCTTTTGCGGCTTTTGTGGGTTTACCCACATAACCCGTCATACCCCGTGCAGAAATGGGTCAGCCCGTGACGGACGCCCTGCCGTTCTCGATGTGGCCCATCAGCCGACGGGCGAACGAGGCGTCCTCCGCGGCCGTGAGGCTCACGTCGTACCAGCCGTGCGCCCGCTCCGCCGCGACCGGCAGCGTCCGCGAGGCGCCCGGCCGGAGGGTGAGAGTCTGCTTGCGCGCGTCGCTGTAGGCGTCGGCGCGCAGCGTGAGGGTCAGCGTCCGGCGGCCCCGGTTGGTGAGGGTGAGGTGCAGCTCCCGGTGCCGGGCCTCGACCCGGCCGGCGACCTCCAGCGCGGCGGCGGCCCCGTCCCCCGTACCGGCGAACTCGCGGCGGAAGCCGTTCGGCCCGGTGAGCGTGAAGCGGTACGCGCCGTCCTTGACCGGCACGTCCCACTCGGCCCTGCCCAGCACCTCCCGGTGCTGCGGCGTCGCGTACTCGCCCGCGTACGGGTAGAGCGCGAGGTGCGCGGCGGCCCGGCCGGTGTTGCGCAGCGCGAGCCGGAAGACCCCGGCGCGGGCGTCGAAGCGCCCGTACGCGTCCGGCTGGTAGGGCAGCGGGCGGGCAGGCCGGTGGCCGTGCTCCTGCTCCGGGAGCCGCTGGTCCGCCGGCGGGGCGGGCCGCCAGCGCCCGGTGAAGGCCGGTATCGCGCCCGGCCGGTCCACGGACGGCTGCCTGCGCCCCCGCGAGAAGTCGAAGGCCGAGGTCAGGTCGCCGCAGACGGTCCGCCGCCAGGCGCTGATGTTGGGCTCGCGCACCCCCAGCCAGGTCTCCATGAACCGGGTGATCGAGGTGTGGTCGAAGACCTGCGAGCAGGCGAAGCCGCCGACCGTCCAGGGCGAGACGACGGTCATCGGCACCCGCATGCCCAGCCCGGTGGGCTTGCCCTCCCAGAACTCGCCCTCGGTCCCGGCGGCCGGCACCGGCGGCGGCACATGGTCGTAGAAGCCGTCGTTCTCGTCGTAGGTGAGGAAGACGGCGGTGTGCCGCCAGACCTCGGGGTTCGAGGCGAGCGCGTCGAGGATCTTGTACGTGATGGTGGCGCTGGCGATCGGCGAGGAGGCGCCGGGGTGCTCGGAGTCGACGGCCGAGGGCACCAGGTACGACACCTTGGGCAGCTTCCCCGCGGCCACGTCCGCGCGGAACGCGTCGGCCAGCCCGTCCGTCCTGCCCCGCCGCAGCGCCCGCTCGAAGAGGCTGCGCTCCGCGCGGCTGAGCGTCGCCACCCCTTCGTCGAGCAGCCCGAGCAGCCGGGTGCGCTCCGCTTCCGAGGCCGCGTCGCGCACCTTGGCGTAGAACGCCTCCATGTACGCGAAGTCACCGGCCTTGGCGAGCGCCTTGCGCGCGACGGCCTTGAAGGAGGCGTAGAACTCCAGGTTGTTGTCGGTGAAGTTCTCCCACTCCTGGTAGACCTTCCAGCTCACCCCGGCGGCTTCGAGCCGCTCCGGGTAGGTGGTCCAGGTGTAGCCGGTGTGGGTGCCCTCGCTGTACGCGTCATTGCCGACCGCCCGCTTGCCGGTGCCCGGCTCGAAGCCGGTCCAGCCGCTCACCAGGTGGTTGCGGTTGGGGCTGGTGGAGCTGTGGATGGACGAGTGGTAGGCGTCGCAGATGGTGAAGGTGTCGGCCAGCTCGTAGTGGAACGGCAGGTCGCGCCGGTCGTAGAAAGCCAGCGTGGCACCGGTCTTGGCGGTCACCCAGTTGTTCATCCAGCCGTCGTTCCACGCCTTGGCCCCACCGCTCCAGCTGTGGTCCAGGTCACCGATGTACTGGAGGTCCTTGTGCTGCGCCTCGGCCGCCTCACGCACCGGGAACGGCAGTACGGTCCCCACGCCGAGCGCTCCTGGCTGCTCGAACACGCTCTTGCCGCCGGGCAGCCGGATCGCGTTGCGGTCCCCGAAGCCGCGGACGCCGCGCAGCGAGCCGTAGTAGTGGTCGAACGAGCGGTTCTCCTGCATCAGGATCACCACATGCCGGATGTCGCCGATGCCCTTCGCCGCACCCGCGGCCGGCTCGGCGGCCAGCGCCTGCTGGAGCGAGGGCGGCAACAGCGACCCGGCCGCGGCGGCGCCGACCGCGCCGCCGCCGAGAGCGAGCATCCGCCGCCGTGAGATGTCCGTGGTCAAGTGGGCCTCCTGAATCGGGTGTGACCTGCCGGAGGCTATGCAGGGCAGATGGCCGGGGGAAGACCTGTGCACGGCTGCGGAGGAAACGTCCAACAAGTGGGCGAGCGCGGTCCAAGCGGGCGGGGAACGCCGAAGGGCGGCGCCCCGGTCTCCCGGCACACCGCCCTCGGCGCGTGCACAGCCTCAGCTGCGCGCGCCCTGCCGACTACTCCTTCGGAGCCAGCCGCTCAAGAATCAGCTCGCGCACACGGGCGGCGTCCGCCTGTCCGCGCGTCGCCTTCATGACCGCGCCGACGAGCGCGCCCGCCGCGGCAACCTTGCCGTCGCGGATCTTGTCCGCGATGGCGGCGTTGCCCGCGATGGCCTCGTCCACGGCCGTGCCGAGCGCGCCGTCGTCGGAGACGACGGCCAGCCCGCGCTTCTCGACGACCTCGTCCGGGTCGCCCTCGCCGTCCAGTACGGCGTCGATGACCTGCCGGGCCAGCTTGTCGTTGAGCGAGCCCTCGGCGACCAGCGCCGCGACGCGCGCGACCTGGGCCGGGGTGATCGGCAGCGCGGTGAGCTCCTGGCCGGTCTCGTTCGCGCGCCGGGCCAGTTCGCCCATCCACCACTTACGGGCCTGGTCGGACGGTGCGCCCGCCGCGATGGTGGCGAGGATCGACGGGATCGCGCCGGCGTTGAGCACCGACTGCATCTCGTGGTCGGTCATGCCCCAGTCGGCCTGCAGCCGCTTGCGCTGCACGCTCGGCAGCTCGGGCAGTCCGGCCCGCAGCTCCTCGACCCACGCGCGGGCCGGGGCGATCGGGACCAGGTCGGGCTCCGGGAAGTACCGGTAGTCCTCGGCGTTGTCCTTGATGCGGCCGGCTGTGGTGCTGCCGTCCTCCTCGTGGAAGTGCCGGGTCTCCTGGAGGATCGCGCCGCCGTCGTTGAGCACAGCGGCGTGCCGCTGGATCTCGAAGCGCGCCGCCCGCTCCACGGAGCGCAGCGAGTTGACGTTCTTCGTCTCGGAGCGGGTGCCGAACTTCTCCCGGCCGTAGGGGCGCAGCGACAGGTTCACGTCGCAGCGCATCTGGCCCATTTCCATCCGGGCCTCGGAGACGCCGAGCGCCTTGATGAGCTCGCGCAGCTCGGCGACGTAGGCCTTCGCGACCTCGGGGGCCCGCTCACCCGCTCCCTCGATCGGCTTGGTGACGATCTCGATGAGCGGGATGCCGGCCCGGTTGTAGTCGAGCAGCGAGTGCGAGGCGCCGTGGATACGGCCCGTCGCGCCGCCGACGTGGAGGGACTTGCCGGTGTCCTCCTCCATGTGGGCGCGCTCGATCTGCACCCGGAAGACCTCGCCGTCCTCCAGCGAGACGTCCAGATAGCCGTTGAAGGCGATCGGCTCGTCGTACTGCGAGGTCTGGAAGTTCTTCGGCATGTCCGGATAGAAGTAGTTCTTCCGGGCGAAGCGGCACCACTCGGCGATCTCGCAGTTCAGCGCGAGACCGATCTTGATGGCCGACTCGATGCCGATGGCGTTGACCACCGGCAGCGCGCCGGGCATGCCGAGGCAGGTGGGACAGGTCTGCGAGTTGGGGTCGGCCCCCAGGGTGGTCGAGCACCCGCAGAACATCTTGGTCTTGGTGCCGAGCTCGACATGGACTTCGAGGCCCATGACGGGATCGTAGGTCGCCAGCGCGTCCTCGTAGGACACAAGTTCAGTGACGGTCACGGTAGAACTAACCTCTCAGCCCAGCAGGACGTCGTCGTCGCCCAGCCGCTTCAGCTCGCGGTAGAGCAGCGCGACACTCGTGGCGATGGCGGCGGCCGAGACCACGGCGTCGACCATCATCAGGGTGTCGTTGTCGCTCCGGGCGAGCTTGGCGCGCTTGGCGATGCCCACCACGCCGAAGAGCGAGGTGCCGATGGACAGATAGGTGCCGGCCCTGGACTTCTTGAATCCCTTGGCCTTGGCGAGTTTGCCACTCACAGCGACGGTGCCTCCTCGATCAGCGGGTGTCCCCAACGGGCGGTGAACGCGGCCTCGCCGGCCGCGCCGACCCGGTAGAGCCGGTCGTCGGCCATGGCGGGAGCGATGATCTGCAGCCCCACCGGAAGACCGTCCTCGGGCGCCAGGCCGCACGGCAGCGACATCGCCGCGTTGCCTGCCAGGTTGGACGGGATGGTGCACAGGTCGGCGAGGTACATCGCCATCGGGTCGTCCGCCCGCTCCCCGATGGGGAACGCGGTGGTCGGCGTCGTCGGCGAGATGAGCACCTCGACGTCCTCGAACGCCTTCGCGAAGTCCCGGGTGATCAGCGTCCGGACCTTCTGCGCCGAGCCGTAGTACGCGTCGTAGTAGCCGGAGCTGAGCGCGTACGTGCCCAGGATGATGCGGCGCTTGACCTCGTCGCCGAATCCGGCTTCGCGGGTCAGGGCCGTGACGTCCTCGGCGGAGCGCGTGCCGTCGTCGCCGACCCGCAGGCCGTAGCGCATGGCGTCGAAGCGCGCGAGGTTGGAGGAGCACTCGGACGGTGCGATCAGGTAGTACGCGGCGAGCGCGAGGTCGAACGACGGGCAGGAGATCTCGACGATCTCCGCGCCCAGCTCGCGCAGCAGCTCCACGGACTCGTTGAACCGCTGCATGACGCCGGCCTGGTAGCCCTCTCCGGCGAACTCCTTGACGACGCCGATCCGCATGCCCAAGACGTCGCCGTTGCGGGCGGCCTCGACGACGGACGGCACCGGTGCGTCGATGGACGTGGAGTCGAGCGGGTCGTGCCCGGCGATGACCTCGTGCAGCAGGGCCGCGTCGAGGACCGTGCGGGCACAGGGGCCGCCCTGGTCGAGCGAGGACGAGAAGGCGACCATCCCGTACCGGGACACCCCGCCGTAGGTCGGCTTGACGCCGACCGTGCCGGTGACGGCGGCCGGCTGGCGGATGGAGCCGCCGGTGTCGGTGCCGATGGCCAGCGGGGCCTGGTACGAGGCCAGCGCCGCCGCGGAGCCGCCGCCGGAGCCGCCGGGGACCCGGGTGAGGTCCCACGGGTTGCCGGTCGGGCCGTAGGCGCTGTTCTCGGTGGAGGACCCCATGGCGAACTCGTCCATGTTGGTCTTGCCGAGGATGACGACGCCGGCGTCCTTGAGGCGCTTGGTCACCGTCGCGTCGTACGGCGGGATCCAGCCTTCGAGCATCTTGGAGCCGACGGTCGTCGGGACGCCCTCGGTGGTGAAGATGTCCTTGAGCGCGAGCGGAACCCCGGCCAGCGGGCCGAGCTTCTCGCCCCTGGCGCGCTTCTCGTCGACGGCGCGGGCCTGCGCGAGCGCGCCCTCGCGGTCGACGTGCAGGAAGGCGTGCACCTTCTCGTCCACGGCGTCGATCCGGGCCAGGTGCGCCTCGGTGACGGCGACCGCGGTCACCTCGCCGGACGCGACCTTGGCCGCTGTCTCAGCGGCGGTGAGCTTGATCACATCAGTGCCGGTCATGGTGTTCACTCCTCCCCCAGGATCTGCGGCACCTTGAAACGCTGCTGCTCCTGCGCCGGGGCGCCGGACAGCGCCTGCTGCGGGGTCAGTGACGGACGGACCTCGTCCGCCCGCATGACGTTGGTCAGCGGGAGCGGGTGGGAGGTCGGCGGTACGTCCTCGTCGGCCACATCGGAAACGCGGGCGACCGCGCCGATGATCACGTCGAGCTGTTCGGCGAAGTGGTCGAGCTCTTCAGCCTTCAGCTCCAGACGTGACAGCCGGGCGAGGTGGGCGACCTCCTCGCGCGTGATGCCAGGCATGCAGCGATCCTCAGGGTGGGTGTATTGGGTTTCGGCAGCCCAATCCTATGGGGCCCGACGCCATGCCCGCGAAACGGTTTGCCGCGGGGCGGCCGGGGAGCCTCGAAAACGCACTGCCTCCTGCCGAGCCCCGACCCGGCCCGGTCGCCGCCGACGAGACGCGAGGGGGCGGGGCCGGAGGGGCGGTGGGTCCTGGACGCTGTCGTGTATTTGTGGGCCGCCAGGCCCGTAAATACACGGTCCAGGACCTACCGCCCCGCAGGCCCCGCCCCCGTCACCAACGTCCCACCGACGGCACACCCGGACGCGGCCCGCACCCACCGGACGGCCCCGGACGGCAGACGGCCCGCACCAAAATCCGCGCCCCGCGAAGCGCCCTACGTAACCGGCTGATCCAAATCCGCAGCCGGCGCATGCTGCGGCTCCGGCTCAGCCTCCGGCACCCGCCCGAGCGTCAGCTCGTCATGCCGGTGCCACCCGCTCTTACTGCGCAGCCGCAACCAAGCCGTGGCCTCCTCCGGCGGCATGGCCGCCGCGACCAGCCACCCCTGCACCGCGTCACACCCGAGATCCCGCAGCCGCTCCCACGTCTCGTCGTCCTCGACGCCCTCCGCGACGACGAGCAGCCCGAGCGAGTGCGCGAGGTCCACCGTGCAGCGGACGATCTCCGCGTCCTCGTTGTCGATCGCGAGCCGGGCGACGAAGGACCGGTCGATCTTCAGCTCGCTGACCGGCAGCTTCCGCAGGTGGACGAGGGAGGAGTAACCGGTGCCGAAGTCGTCCAGCGACATCTTCACGCCGTGCGCGGTGAGCCCGGCCAGCGTGTCGGCGGCCCGCTGCGGGTCTTCCAGCAGCACATGCTCGGTTATCTCCAACTGGAGCGCGCCGGGCGGCACTCCATGCCGGGCGAGCCGCGCCGCGACCGAGCCCGCGAAGCCGGGGGTGTGCACATCGCGCGGCGAGACATTCACCGCGACCGCCACCCGCAGCCCGCTCGCGCGCCAGATCGCGAGCTGCCCGAGCGCCTTCTCCAGGACGTACTCCGTCAGCTGCGGCATCAGCCCGGAGCTCTCGGCTATGGCGATGAACTCATCCGGGCTGACTCTTCCCCGCTCGGGGTGCACCCACCGTACGAGGGCCTCAAGACCGGAGACGTGCCCGTCGAAGCCGACCTTCGGCTGGTAGTGCAACTCGACCTCGCCGGCGTCCAGCGCGCGCCGCAGGTCGCCCAACAGGCCCAGCCGGTCAGGTGTGTTGCCGTCCCGCCGGGCCTCGTAGAGCTCGACTCCGCTGCGGTCCCGCTTCGCCTGGTACATCGCGACGTCAGCCCGGCGCAGCAGCCCTTCGGCGTCCAGCGCGTGGTCCGGGTAGACGGCGACTCCGGCGCTCGCTTCGAGGACGAGGCTGAGCCCGTCGAGGTCGAGGGAGGAGCCGAGCGCGGCGACGAGCCCGCGGGCGACGCGCTGCGCGCTGGTGAGCGAGTCGGCGACGGGGAGCAGTACGGCGAACTCGTCGCCGCCGAGCCGGGCGGCCTCCGCGCCGCGCGGGAGCGCGAGCCGCAGCCGGTCGGCGATCTGCAACAGCAGCCGGTCACCGGCCAGATGGCCGAGCGTGTCGTTCACCGATCGAAACCGGTCGAGGTCTATGAGGACGAGGGCGACCCGCTCGCCGCTCTCCTCCGCGTCGTCCAGCGCCGACCAGGTGCGCTCCAGCAGCCACTGCCGGTTGGGCAACCCGGTGAGCGGGTCGCGCAGTTGCTCCTCGGCGCGGGCGCGGGCGATCCACAGGGTCGAGTCGAGGGCGATGAGCGGCACCGCGAACAGCGGGAGCAGCATGGACGCGTGGACCATGATGACCACGATGAGCGGCGCGATGCCCAGCAGCGCCGCGCCGACCATCGCCTGCCGGGCGAGGGCGGTGCGGGCGACGGAGGTCAGGCCGCGGCCGCGCGGCGCCAGCGAGAACCAGAGCAGTGAGCGGGTCAGGAGTAAGTAACAGAAGGAGGCGACGACCACCTCGGGCAGGATGTCGGTGTTCCACTGCTCGGCAGCCCAGGGCCTCTCGACGGTCGGGGCGGGGCCGAGCGCGGTGAGCGCGTAGGCCGTCACGCCGATGCCGAGGATGTCGACCGAGCCGTGCAGTAGCGCCTGTCGCCAGCGGTGCCGTCGCGCGGCGCCGACGAGGGTCACCACGGCGAGGCTGACCACGACGGCCGGCAGCCAGCCGTAGAGCAGCAGCACGGCGAGCGTCAGGGCGGCACCCGAACCGGTGCCGCCCCACCAGCGGTCGCGGCCTATCGCGACCAGATGGCCGACGATGATGCCGGTGAGGATCGCGAGCGACCAGCCCTCGCTCCCGCCGGGGAATATCGCGTGGCCGCTGTCGAGGTGGCGGAAGACTCCGATCGCCAGCGCGACTGCCGCCACCGCGACCACGGCCACCGGGAACGCGGGTAGCGCGAGCCTGCGCAGCCAGGACGCCGCATCGGCGCTTTCGGTGGGTTTCATGCCCGTCCCTCTCACAGCCGGCGGTGCCCGCACCACGGAACGACGCAGTGTCACCAGACTCCGATGCCACCACGACTGAGTTCCCACCACGCAGCTGTGCACGGCAGGCGCACATCTCAACAGTAGGCCGCGTAAGCCGTCAGCGGGCAGCGATCGGCAGCGGTTGCCCGAATGCGACCCGGCCACCCTCAACCCTCCGGTTTGCGCCGGGGGGTGACTCCTACGCCTCCTCGGGGGGTGTCACCTCGGGAGGTGTCACCGCGGCCTCCCGCGCTGCGTCCGGACCCTGTTCAAGCAGCACCGCGAAACCTCCATCATCCAGCACAGGCACTTTCAGCTGCATCGCTTTGTCGTACTTCGATCCAGGGTTGTCGCCAACAATCACGAAGGCGGTCTTCTTCGAAACGGAACCGGTCACCTTCGCACCCTGCTGCTGCAAGGCGTCCTTCGCGCCATCTCTGGTGAAGGACTGCAGCGTGCCGGTGACGACCATGGTGAGACCGTCCAGCGGTCGCGGCCCTTCGTCGCCCGTGTGTTCCTCCTCCATACGTACCCCGGCAGCCCTCCACTTCTGCACGATCTCGCGGTGCCATTCCTCTTCGAACCACTTCTTTACCGAGGCCGCGATGGTGCCGCCGACCCCGTCGGTGGCCGCCAACTCCTCCTCGGACGCCTCCGCGATGCGGTCCAGCGAACGAAACTCCCGGGCCAGCGCCTCGGCGGCGACCGGGCCGACATGCCGGATCGACAGCCCGGTGATGATGCGGGCGAGCGGGCGCTGCTTGGCCGCCGCGAGGTTCTCCAGCAGCGCGGTCGCGGTCTTCTTCGGCTCGCCCTTCTGGTTGGCGAAGAAGGTCACCACCTTCTCCTCGCCGGTCTTCGGGTCGATCTTGGGCAGCCCGGTGTCCTGGTCGCGGACGACGACCTTGATGGGCAGCAACTGCTCGATGGTCAGGTCGAAGAGGTCGCCCTCGTCCCGCAGCGGCGGCGTCGGGGGCTCCAGCGGCTGGGTGAGCGCGGTCGCCGCGACATAGCCCAGCGCCTCGACGTCCAGCGACTTGCGGCCGGCGAGATAGAACAGCCGCTCGCGCAACTGGGCTGGGCAGGAACGCCCGTTGGGGCAGCGGAGGTCGATGTCGCCCTCCTTGGCGGGCTGCAGCGCCGTACCGCAGTCGGGGCACTCGCCCGGCATCACGAACTCCCGCTCGCTGCCGTCCCGCAGATCCGCCACCGGGCCCAGGATCTCCGGGATGACGTCGCCCGCCTTGCGCAGCACCACGGTGTCCCCGATGAGGACGCCCTTGGCCTTCACCACGTCCTGGTTGTGCAGCGTCGCGTACTCCACCTCGGAGCCGGCCACCGTCACCGGCGCCATCACCGCGTACGGGGTGACCCGGCCGGTCCGGCCCACGTTGACCCGGATGTCGAGGAGCTTGGTGTTGACCTCCTCCGGCGGGTACTTCCAGGCGATGGCCCAGCGCGGCGCGCGGGAGGTGGACCCCAGCCGCCCCTGCAACGGGATCTCGTCCAGCTTGACGACCACGCCGTCGATCTCGTGCTCGACGGCGTTCTCGACGGAGTGCCGGTTCGCGCCGTGGAAGGCGATGAACTCCCGCACCGCTTCGAGCGAGTCGACCACCTTGTTGTGCTTGGCGGTCGGCAGGCCCCACTCGTGCAGCAACTCGTAGGCGTGCGACTGGCAGTCGATGTCGAAGCCCTCGCGGGCGCCGATGCCGTGCACCACCATGTGCAGCGGCCTGGTGGCGGTGACCTTGGGGTCCTTCTGCCGCAGCGAACCCGCCGCGGCGTTGCGCGGGTTGGCGAACGGCGGCTTGCCGGCCTCCACCAGACGCGCGTTCAGCTCCTCGAAGCGCTCCATCGGGAAGAAGACCTCGCCGCGCACCTCCACCAGCTCGGGGACGCGCTCCCCCTTGAGCCGCTCGGGGATGTCGGAGATGGTCCGCACGTTGGGTGTGATGTCCTCGCCCGTGCGCCCGTCGCCGCGGGTCGCCGCGCGGGTCAGCCGGCCCTTCTCGTAGGTGAGGTTGACGGCCAGGCCGTCGATCTTCAGCTCGCACAGATAGTGGTACGTGCCGACGCCGGCCTCGCCGAGGTCTTTGGCGATCCGCTCCGCCCAGGCCGCCAGCTCCTCGGCGTCGAAGGCGTTGTCCAGGCTGAGCATCCGCTCCCGGTGCTCCACCGCGGTGAACTCGGTCTCGTAGGCCCCGGCGACCTTCTGGGTCGGCGAATCGGGGGTCCGCAGTTCCGAATACTCGCTCTCCAGCGCCTCCAGCGACCGCAGCAGCTGGTCGAACTCGGCGTCGCTGACGACCGGGGCGTCCTTCACGTAGTAGCGGAAGCGGTGCTCCTCGATCTGCTCCGCGAGCTGCCGGTGCTGCTCCCGTACCTCCGCGGGCGCCGTGGCCCGCGTCTCGCCGGCCACCTCGCCTGCCACCGTGCTGCGTTCCCCTGTCAAAGCGGCCTCCCGTTACTCAGGGTTGTCTGCGAGCGATCTCGCCGCCCGGACGCAGTGGGCCTGCGCGGCGCGGGCGTACGCGGGTGACGCACCCGCGAGCCCGCACTCGGGAGTGATGACCACGGACCCACTGAGAGTCCCTGGAGCCAGCCCCAGCCTGCGCCACAGCGTCCTGACACCCATGACGCTACCGGCAGGGTCGGACAATTCCGTGTCGGTGCCCGGCACCAGCCCGGCGAACAGCGCCAGGCCGCCCTCCACGGACTCCCCGATCACCTCGTCATCACGCTCGGTGAGGAGCGAGAAATCGAATGAGACGCCGGTCGCCCCGGACCGCCGCAGCAGCGCGAACGGCACGCCGGGCGCGCAGGAGTGCACCACCACCGGGCTGTCCCCGGCGACCCGCACGATGTCCCGCAGCGTGCCCTCGACCGTCACCCGGTCCACCGCCCGGTAGGTGCGGTAGCCGCTGGCCGTACGGACCGTGCCGGTCAGCACCGAGGTCAGCGACGGCTCATCGAGCTGGAGCACCACACTCGCCCCCGGCACCCGCCGCCGTACGTCCGCCAGGTGCGTCCGCAGGCCCTCCGCGAGCGAGCCCGCGAGGTCCCGGCAGGCACCCGGGTCACGCAGCGCGGACTCGCCGTTGCGCGTCTCCAGCGCCGCCGCGAGCGTCCACGGGCCGACTGCCTGCACCTTCAACGGCCCCTGGTAGCCCTGGGTGAACTCCTCCAGCGCGTCGAGGTCCTCGCCCAGCCAGGAGCGGGCCCGTTTGGTGTCCCGCCCCGGCCGGTCGCCGATCCGCCAGCCGCTGGGCTCGACCCGCGCGAACACCTCGACCAGCATCCCGGCCGTCCGCCCGATCATGTCCGCGCCCGGCCCGCGCGCGGGCAGCTCCGGCAGATACGGGAACCGCTCGTACGAGCCGGTGACGGTCCTGGCCGCCTCCCGCGCGTCGACGCCCGGCATCGATCCGACGCCGGTCGCGGCCCCGGCACCCCAGTTGAACTCGCTCTTCTCGCTCACCCGAGCAGACTACGGCGGATACCTCCGGGGTCGCCCCAGATCCCACCCCTGTCCGACCCGCGCCGGTGGCGATTCCGCTGCGCTCGTCTATGCGTCTGTGCGTCTGTGCGTCTGTGCGTCTGTGCGTCTGTGCGTCTGTGCGTCTGTGCGGTATTCGACCGTCAGCCGCTCGGCCGCACCGACAGGTCCGTGACCTCAGCGTCGCGCGGCAGGTCCAGTGCCATCAGGATCGTGGTCGCGACAGACTCGGGCGCCATCCAGGCCGCGGGGTCGTACTCCTTGCCCTCCTGCTGGTGGACCTTCACCTGCATCGGGGTCGCGGTGCGGCCGGGGTGGACGCTCGTCACCCGTACCCCGTTCCCGCCCTCCTCCCAGCGCAGCGAGTCGGCCAGCGCCTTCAGACCGTGCTTGCTGGCGGCGTACGCGCCCCACTCGGCGCTGGCCCGCAGCCCGGCGCCGGAGTTGACGAAGACGACATGGCCCTGCGCGACGCGCAGTTGCGGCAGGAAGAGCCGGGTCAGCTCGGCGGGCGATACGAGGTTGGCGGCCAGCGTCGCGTTCCACGCCTTGGGGGTCAGCTCGCCGATCCGGCCGAGTTCGACGACGCCCGCGATGTGCAGCAGGGAGTCCAGCCGGTCGGGCACCTGCTGCTTGCTCATCGCCCAGGACAGCCGGTCGGGGGTGGACAGATCGCCCACCAGCGTGCGGGACCCGGGGAAGCGGTCGGCCAGTTGCTTGGCCCGTCCGGCGTCCCGCGCGACCAGCCACAGCTCGTCGCCGCGCTCGGCCAGCCGCTCGGCGACCGCGGTGCCGATGCCGGATCCTGCCCCAGTGATCAAGTGCGTTCCCATGGCACGATCCTAACGAGGGCGGCCCGGCGCTCCCGCCGCTCCGGGGCCGCCGGCCGTCCGGCCGACGCACCGCTCAACGCGGGACACCGTCGCCCGCCCGGCGCGCCGCTCAGCCCTGGATGCCCGCCTGCTCCTCCAGATACGCGAGCGCGCCCACGCCGTCCTCCGCGAAGAAGACCAGCTCGGTGAGCGGCAGCGGCAGGAAGCCCTCGGCGTCCATCCGCTGGAACTGCTGCCTGAGGCCGTCGTAGAACCCGGCCGCGTTCAGCAGCACGACCGGCTTGGTGTGCAGGCCGTGCTTCTTCAGCTCCAGGATCTCGGTCGCCTCGTCGAGCGTCCCGGTGCCGCCCACCATCACCACGATCGCGTCGGCCCGCGAGAGCAGCCCCGCCTTGCGTTCGGCGAGGTCCCTGGCGATCACCATCTCGTCAGCGTTCTTCCGCGCCTTCGTCCGCAGGAACTCCACGGACACGCCCACGAGCCGCCCGCCGCTGTCCTGCACCCCGTCCGCCATCACCTTCATGAGCCCCGACTCCGAACCGCCCCACACCATGGTGTGGCCGCCTTTGCCGATCAGCTCGGCGAACTCCCTGGCGGGGGCGGTGTAGCGCTCATCGAGGTCGGCGGCGGAGCAGAAGACGCAGATATTCATGCGCGCAACGGTACGCGGGCGCCTGCGGCCGGAGGCCCGGCCGCGTCGGCCCCGTCCGACCCGTCCGACCCGTCCGACCCGTCCGCCGACTCAGATGAGCCCCTGCGCGAGCATCGCGTCGCCCACCCGCTCGAAGCCGGCGATGTTGGCGCCCACCACGTAGTCGCCCGGCGATCCGTACCGCTCGGCGGTCTCGTAGCAGGTGTCGTGGATGCTGCGCATGATCGTCGCGAGCTCGCCCTCGACCCGCTCGAAGGTCCAGGAGTCGCGGCCGGAGGTCTGCCGCATCTCCAGCGCGCTGGTCGCGACGCCGCCCGCGTTGGCCGCCTTGCCCGGCCCGAACGCCACCCCGGCCGCCCGCAGCAGCGCCACCGCCTCCGGTGTGGTCGGCATGTTCGCGCCCTCGGAGACCGCCTTGACGCCGTGGCGCAGCAGGGTGCGGGCGGCGTCGGCGTCGAGTTCGTTCTGCGTCGCCGACGGCAGCGCGACGTCGGCGGGCACGTCCCACACCCGGCCGCCCGCGACGTACGAGGCCGAGGCCCCGCGCCGCTGGGCGTACTCGCTGATGCGGCCGCGCTCGACCTCCTTGATCTGCTGGAGGAGCGGGAGGTCGATGCCCTTCTCGTCCACGACGTAGCCGCCGGAGTCGGAGCAGGTCAGCACATTCGCGCCGAGGGCCTGCGCCTTCTCGATGGTGTAGATCGCGACATTGCCCGACCCGGACACCACGACCTGCTGGCCGTCCAGGTCCTCGCCGCGCCGCTTGAGCATCTCGGCGGTGAAGAGCACGTTGCCGTAGCCGGTCGCCTCGGTACGCGCCTGGGAGCCGCCCCACTCCAGCCCCTTGCCGGTGAGGACGCCCGCCTCCCAGCGGTTGGTGATGCGCCGGTACTGGCCGAAGAGGTAGCCGATCTCCCGGCCGCCGACGCCGATGTCGCCCGCCGGGACGTCGGTGTGCTCGCCGAGGTGGCGGTGCAGCTCCGTCATGAAGGACTGGCAGAAGCGCATCACCTCGTTGTCGGAGCGAGCGCGCGGGTCGAAGTCGCTGCCGCCCTTGCCGCCGCCGATGCCGAGCCCGGTGAGCGCGTTCTTGAATATCTGCTCGAAGCCGAGGAACTTGACGATGCCCAGATTCACCGAGGGATGAAAGCGCAAGCCCCCCTTGTACGGTCCGAGGGCGCT
Organism: Streptomyces sp. H27-D2; assembly: GCF_035828615.1. Taxonomy (NCBI): domain Bacteria; kingdom Bacillati; phylum Actinomycetota; class Actinomycetes; order Kitasatosporales; family Streptomycetaceae; genus Streptomyces; species Streptomyces sp. H27-D2. Next base: position 32,494 of record NZ_JAYMZR010000013.1, read on the forward strand.
GTTGAATTCCACCCGGAATCCCCGGTTGACGTGGATTTCACCGGAGTCGTCCTGCCACGGCACCCGGAACATCAGCTGCCGCTCCGGCTCGCAGATCCGCTCGACCAGCTTGGCCTCGGCGAACTCGGGCCGCGCGGCCAACACGGGAGCGAGTGTCTCCAGCACCTCCAGGGAGGCCTGGTGGAATTCTGGCTCACCGGGGTTTCGGCGTATCAGCTCGGCATGAAAAGACGACATCAGTTCATTCCCCTTCCGGGACAACGAATTCGGCTTGCCCGTCGCGCGCCTCCGACCCTATGGGCCGGACTTCCCCGGCCGGCCTCCGGGGTGACGGGCGGGCGTCCCGCCGTCCGGCCCGTGCGCCGAGTACGCGCCCGCGCCGGGCGCGCGGCGGGCCGCCCGGCGGTCGTGAGCATGGCACCGGGTTCTGGAACGCCGCCTGATTCGGCCGGTACTTCGCTCAAGACGCGCATGCCGGTGCGCGGTCGCGGTGTTTGCGGGATGGCACGGCCGGTGCCGAGGGACGGGGGAAACCCCGCCACGTCGTCCGGCGAACGGTCCACCGGACGCCGGAGATCCGGCGTCCGGTGCGGCAGCGCCAGGTGCGGGCGAACCGGCAGCCGGTGGCCCCGCCGACCCCCTAAAGGACTCGGGGAGAGAACTCCTCCCCCGCCCCACCGTCTCCCGCGCAACTCCTCACCCCATCGGGTGACTTGGGTGCGCAGGCGGCGGAGTTGGGGCTACGCTCACGCAAACAACCGCAAATACTTCGGCCCCCGGCCAGGACGGCAATCCTGATCGAGGGCCTGACCAACAAGGAAGAAAACCCTTCCCCATGGCTGAGCCCAAGTCTAGTGCGCCCATGTCCGGCGTCACCCATGTCCGTACGCGCCACACCGCGAACTTCACGGTTCTCTCGAACCGGCTGACCCAGCGCTCCGGCAGCGCGGTCACGGTCGGCGTCGCCGCATACATCCTGTCCCTCCCCGACGGCGTCTCCATCCGCGTCGACGCGCTCTGCGCGCACTTCCACGAGGGCCGCGACCTGATCGCCCGCGCCTTGCGCGAGCTGGAGGAGGAAGGCTGGCTGGAGCGCCGTGTCGAGCGCGGGCCTGGCGGGCGGATCGTCACGCGGACGTTCGTCTACGACGTGCCGGGGGCGGGAGCGGGGCCGGTGCCCGCGCCTGTACCTGTGCCTGTGCCCGCGCCTGTGCCCGCGCCTGTGCCGCACGAGCGGCGGCCGGACGAGCCGGTGCGGGTACGGGGGCGGGTGCGGAACGAGCCCGCGCCCGCGCCCGTCGAGCCCGCGTCCGAGCCGACCGCCCCGGAACCAGCGCCGTACGAACCGGCCGCCGCCCCGGAACCCGCCCCGTACGAACCGGCCGCCGCCCCCAAGCCCGCGCCGCCGCCAACTCCCGTAGCCGCCGAACCCACAAGCGCCGCCACCGCCGAGCCCAGCGACCCCCGCGCCACCGCCGTACTCGGCGCGCTCCGGCACCGGGACCGCCGCCTGCTCCTCTCGGCGCGCGAGATGACCGAGTTGGCTCCCGCTGTCACCGCCTGGCTCGACCGAGGCGTCGGTCCGCACCGGATCGCGGAGGCCCTGGCGGCTGACCTCCCCGCCACCCTCACGCGCCGCCCGGCCCGCCTCATCGCCTACCGGCTCGAACACCACCTCCCGGCCCTGCCCACACCTGCCCCGGAACGTCCGCCCGTCGTCCCGCTGCGCAACTGCGGCGGCTGCGACCGCGCCTTCCGCTCGGAGTGGGCCGAAAGATGCCGGGACTGCCGCTCGGCCCAGCCGGGCACCGGGCAGAGCGCCGAACCACTCGCGGCCTGATCACGGCCCGAGCCCCGAGTTCCACCCTCATAGACCCACCGGGTCATAACCTGGAGAGGCACGCATGCAACACGCACTCGCGATAGAGGAGCCGATCATGACGACTGCAGCCGGCGGTACGCCACGACCCTCCGCTGCCAACCGGTCCGCCGACGACGCTCACCCCCTGCGCACTATTCGCGACATTCGCGAGTCTTTGCCCGAGGATCAGGTAAGGCACTTCGACGCCGAACTCGCGGATACCGACATCGATGCCTTGCCTGCGATGCTCCACCGATGGATCACGTTGGGCAACGACGGATTCTTGGAGTTCCTGCTCTCGACGCCGTTCGAAGGCTTGGAATTCGGCGCCCGCTCCTACGGCGAGCAGGCGGACACAGAGTGATCTACCTCCTCGACACCAACGTGATCGCTGAGATCTCAGTACGGCCCAAGCCCGAACCGGCGGTCGTGGCGTGGGCGCGTTCGCTCGCGGCGACCAGTCTCTACGTCAGCGTCATGACGTTCGCCGAAATCCAAGCGGGAGTCGACAGCGCTCCCGATCCCAGCCGACGGGCCGTGTACGCACGGGCTCTTGCCGACCTCAGGGAGGAGTATCAAGACCGGGTTGTCGCGATCGACGAACCCGAGGCAGCGGCGTTCCTCGCTATCTAACAAGAGGCTGAAAGCGGCGGGAACGGGCATCGACACGCCCGACGCCCTCATCGCCGGCACAGCCCTGGCCAACGGCTGGACCGTAGCCAGCCGGAACGTCAAGCACCTCGACCGAACCGGTGCCCTGCTGATCAACCCCTGGGAGTACGCCGGCTGAGCGTTGCGCCGAAGCGTCCAGCCCCCGAGGGGCCTACTGCGCTTCAGCCGCCCCGGCCCCCGCTGGCCCCGGAACGTCCAAGCGCGAGCCTGCTGAGCCAGAGCGTACCCAGCAGGCTCGCGCCGTCGTCAGGCAAGGCCGGACAGGGCCTTATGGGGATCTACCGTTCTAGACCGAACAGCGGGAATCAGATATTCTGATTCCATGAAGACGATGACAGCGACCGAAGTGTCGAGAAACTTCGCGTCGGTCCTGGACCGCGCCGAGCATGGCGAGACCATCGTGATCACACGCGGTGGCCGCCGCCTGGCCACGCTCGGGCCGGCCTCGGCCGGGAACGGGGCGGCGATCAAAGAGTTCCTCGCCGGCCACCGCCCCGACCCGGCGTTCGCCGAGGATGTCGCCTCCGCCCGTGACCTGCTGACCGATGAGATGAGCGCGACGTGGCCCGACGCCTGATCCTGGACACCGGCATCCTCATCCGATCCGAGCGCGGTGCGGCGAGCCTCGCGACGCTCCTGGAGGGAGACGATGACGTGGCTCTGGCAGCCGTCACCGTCGCCGAGTTGCAGTTCGGTGTGGAGCTGGCCGATGGGGCCCACCGTGAACAGCGTCAGGAGTTCATCGACGGCGTCCTGGCGCTGATTCCCGTGGAGGACTACACCACGGATACGGCCAGGGTCCACGCCCGATTGCTGGCCTATGCCCGCCGCACCGGCCAGCCGCGCGGCGCTCACGACCTGATCATCGCGGCGACCGCCGCAGCGACCGCACGCACCGTCGTGACCGCCGACGCGAAGGCGGCGTTCCACGACCTGCCCGGCGTTCGTTCCCTCTCCCTGTGATGACGCGCCCGCTGGCACCACGGCGGACTTCTCCATCAGACAGCCCCCTGGGCAGGGCATCGGCAGAGACCTCACGCATGCACTTTCCGGAAAGCTACCGGAGGGAGTCTCGGTTGGTTCGGACGAGCGACTCGTCGTGATTCCGAGGAACGCGCTCATCGCGGCGAAGCCGGACATTCCCCGTGTTTGAATCGCTCTGCGGTGCCGAATCGGAAGTCCTCAAGCGGGAAGATTACTTGAGCGACTTCTACCGCACCTTCGAAGGAAACATCGAGCGATTCGACAAGCTGGAGCGAGGGCAGTCGTTCCAGGAACCCGGGTACGAGAGCTGGGAAGCATTCCACAGGGGAGACTGGCGGGAGTCCCTCTCGCTGTTGGAATCCTCCAGACCAGCTCTCGTCGACTACTACGACGGGATGCGCCGGCGAGGCTTGACGACCCGCCGCGTCCGCGTTGTCGAATCGCCTGTGACGCCCTATATCCAGTGGGAAATGCACGTGCTTCGACTGCGGGCCGAACTGGGTGAAGAAATCCGTATCGTTGACGCAGGCGGGCTGCGGGAGTTCGAGAAGGAATCCCCTGTTCCAGAGCTCGTCATCCTCGGATATTCGACCTTGTACGAGATTCTCTACAACGCCACGGGAATCGGTGCTGGAGCCCGCCGCTTCAGGAATCGAGATCTGATCGACGAGGTCGCTGCCGCATTCGAGTCCCTGTATCGCCAGGGGGAGGAGTTCTTCGAGTTCTTCGACCACACAATCTCCCCCCTGGCACCGCCCACCTGACTGGACAACCCAAGGATTCGGAATTTCATTTGCGCGAGGTCAGTTCAGGGATGTTCCAGGGCGAGCGCGGCAGGAACTTCTGGGCGGCCAGCAGGGAGAAGCGCATCCGGACGGCCCACGGAAAGCGCGAAATCAAGTTTCAGCTCATCATCGATGACGAATACCGCAGGGCGGTCGCTGAAGCGGACCCTTCTCCGTAGTCACCCACGAGGGCGGTCACGGCTGAGGCGGCAGATGTGGTCTTCCGCGCACCCACCGCCTCGACCGTGTAACACGCGTCATACGTCAGCCGTTGAACTCGCCCGCTTGGGCGCCGCGTATGAAAGCCGTCCACTCGGCGGCGGTGAAAGTCAGCACCGGGCCGGCAAGGGCCTTGGAGTCTCGGACGGCTCGACCGCCGTCGGCCAGTGGCGCTACTTCTACGCAGTCTCCCGATGCCCCACTGAACGAGGACGTTTGGAAGTCTCCAACGATCTCATGGATATGCATAACGATTTCTCTCTTCTCAGGGTTACAGGGAGCTTGCGATCTCAGAGATCAGCGAAAGGGAGTCGGTGGGGTCAAGGGCGTACGACCGCAGGTGATCGAACGCCAGCGTGTAGCCACGGATGTCTTCCGGGCTCTCGATGTAACTACTACTCGTCAAGCTCTCCAGGAAAACCACGTCGCCGTACGGAGGAGGGATCTGGAACATGACGAACGCACCTGAAGTGCCCGCACTCGCGCCACGCTCAGAGGGCAACACTTGTAGCGTCACCTGCGGTTGACCGGCAGAGCGCACGAGGGCCTGCAGTTGCGCCTTCATGACGCCAGGACCGCCCACAGGGGTCCGCAGGAGAGGCTCCCACATGATCGCCCAGAAGCGGGGAATCCGTTCGCCCTCGAACGTCGTCTTCCGACGCTCCATGCGCACGGCCACACGCTGCTCCACCACCGCTGGGTCCACGCCGGCAGGGTTCGCTTCGAGTACTGCTCGCGCGTACGCCTCCGTCTGAAGCACGCCCGGGACGAGGGCGAGTTGCCAACTTCGGATGTATTCCGCCTCAGCTTCCAAGCCGATCAAGTCGGCGTAGGAGGGCGGGATGGTGTCGCCGTACTCGAACCACCATCCGCGCTGGCCAGCGGTCCGCACCAGGTCTTCCAAGCCATGCCGAAGGGTGGCGTCGGTGACCTCGTAGAACTCCAGCAGATCTCTGAGGTCCCGCTGGCGCAGCGGATTGAGGCCATTCTCGATGCGGCTGATGCGGGGCCGCGAGCACTCGAGTACCTGCGCGGCTTGATCCGCCGTTTTACCTGCGGCCTCGCGGAGCCTTCGCAGCTCAGAGCCCAGTCGCCGACTCCTCATGGTTGGAGCATGTGCAGCAGGCACGCGTTCCCCTTCGATCCATTCATCGCCAGTCCGTCACAAGGTCTTTGACCGTACCGCCAAGACTTGATGCACGCGTGCATCGGTGACAGTTGCGCACGTTACATGTTCAGCGCTAGCTTACGTTGCGTCGCTTTTCGTAGTGCCTCATGTGCGCTGAGCGACCGATCAGGTGCGGGCAGGACCCGCGCACCACGTCCGGGAGGGGCTCACGGCCATGCCCGAGCAGTCGCCGTCACAGACATCGCACTACCCGTGCCGACCGGCATCCGTGCCGGAGATCCGCAGAGCCACCAGAGAAATCCTTGCGGAGTGTGGGCTCCAACTACTCTCCGACGACGCCGAGTTGTGCGTTAGTGAGCTGGCCAGCAATGCCGTGTCACACGGCAGCAAGGATGGTGAGCGGCAGCTGGCCCTGGCCGTCTCCACGACCGAGGCGGGTCGGCTGCGAGTGGAGATTCACGATGCGTGGGATGGTCTGCCGCGTGTCCACCGGGCCGGCGCCGACGACGAGAACGGCCGTGGCCTGTACCTGGTCACCGCCTTGGCGACCGACTGGGGCGCCGAGCCCCGGTTCGACGGACAAGCCCCGGGCAAGGCGGTGTGGTTCGAACTGACACTGCCGGAGAAGTGCGAGCCGACCGTAGACATCACCGAAACGGGTGATGCCGAGTACCCGTACCGGATCGGCTTCGCTCCTCGTGCGACCGTGGTGGCCGAACCTGTCGGCCGCTCGCACGAGGAGCTGCTGACTACGACTCAGGCCCTGGCCGTCGTGTCACGTCTCGCGCCGATGTTGGGGATGGAGCTGGGCCCAGCTCGACCGCGCCGAGGGACCGCGTGTTGGGAGCGTAACGCGGGCACCGTCGATGGATAGCGGATCTTTGCTCTACGCCTGTGAGTTGTGCCGCTGCCTGGTCGCCGCTCCAACGCTGCGCACGCGTGCCTGCTGGGCGGCCGACCGGGCGGGAACCCTCAGAATCGTCACGCAGATCGCGTGCGAGGACAGCGGGCGGTGCCGGAGCCGCCAGGCCATCGACGGCGGGCGTTGGGCGTCGAGTGAGTGAAACGGCCCCCGTCCAGACCAGGCTCAACCCCGGCTGGCGGCCGTCTCCCGGTGTGCGGTCGTCGCGATCGTCGCCGACCCCACCACCCGCGTCCCGTCGTACAGCACGATCGCCTGCCCCGGCGCCACACCCCGTACCGCCTCCGCGAACGTCACCCGGAGTTCGCCGTCCAGCAGTTCCGCGCGGACCTCCGTATCGCCGCCGTGGGCGCGCAACTGGGCGGTGTACGTGCCGGGGCCGGTCGGGGCGGTGCCGCACCAGCGGGGTTTGATGGCGGTGAGGGCGTCCACGTCGAGGGCTTCCACCGGGCCTACCGTGACCCGGTTGTCGACCGGTGAGATGTCGAGGACGTAGCGGGGCTTGCCGTCGGGGGCCGGGACACCGATGCGCAGGCCCTTGCGCTGGCCGATGGTGAAGCCGTGGGCGCCCTCGTGGGAGCCGAGGGTGGTGCCGTCCTGGTCGACGATCTCGCCCTCGGCCGAGCCGAGGTGCTTGGCGAGGAAGCCCTGGGTGTCGCCGTCGGCGATGAAGCAGATGTCGTGGCTGTCGGGCTTCTCGGCGACGGCCAGGTCGCGGCGCTCGGCCTCGGCGCGGATTTCGCCCTTGGTGGTGAGGGTGTCGCCGAGCGGGAACATCGCGTGGGCGAGCTGGCGCTCGTCGAGGACGCCGAGGACGTACGACTGGTCCTTGGCCATGTCCGAGGCGCGGTGCAGCTCGCGGCTGCCGTCCTCGGCCAGCACGACGGTCGCGTAGTGGCCGGTGCACACGGCGTCGAAGCCGAGCGCGATGGCCTTGTCCAGCAGCGCCGTGAACTTGATCTTCTCGTTGCAGCGCAGGCACGGGTTCGGGGTGCGGCCCGCCGCGTACTCGGCGACGAAGTCCTCGACGACGTCCTCGCGGAAGCGTTCGGCGAGGTCCCAGACGTAGAAGGGGATGCCGATGACGTCGGCGGCACGCTGGGCGTCCCGCGAGTCCTCGACCGTGCAGCAGCCGCGCGCGCCGGTGCGGAAGGATTGCGGGTTCGCGGACAGCGCGAGGTGCACGCCGGTCACGTCGTGCCCGGCCTCGGCGGCTCGGGCCGCCGCTACGGCGGAGTCGACGCCGCCGGACATGGCGGCGAGCACGCGGAGGCGACGTCCGTCGCGGGGACCTGTGGGAGCACCGGGAAGCGGTGCGTTCTCATAGTCAGCAGTCATAGCGCTTCCAGAGTACGGGGCGCGGCCGCACTCCCCTATCGGGTTGCTTGTGAGGCCGCGCTCCCCGTACGCGCCGGCCCGGCCCGGCGCGTACGGGGAGCGGGGAGGAAGGCGGGGCCGGGCCGAACCCTCAGCTCAGCCCCGCCGTCCGCGCCCGGTCCACCACCGGCCCGATCGCCTCCGCCACCGCGTCCACGTCGGCCTTGGTCGAGGTGTGCCCGAGCGAGAACCGCAGCGTGCCGCGCGCCAGGTCGGGGTCGGTGCCGGTGGCGAGGACGACGTGGCTGGGCTGGGCGACGCCCGCCGTGCAGGCCGAGCCGGTCGAGCACTCGATGCCCTGGGCGTCCAGGAGCAGCAGCAGCGAGTCGCCCTCGCAGCCGGGGAAGGCGAAGTGCGCGTTGGCGGGGAGCCGGCCCGCCGGGTCGGGGTCGCCGCCCAGGACCGCGCCGGGCGCCGCCGCCCGTACCGCCGCGACCAGGTCGTCCCGCAGCGCCCCGACCCCGCGCGCGAAGTCCGCGCGCCGCTCGGCGGCGAGCGTTCCGGCGACCGCGAAGGCGGCGATGGCGGGGACGTCGAGGGTGCCGGAGCGGACGTGCCGCTCCTGGCCGCCGCCGTGCAGCAGCGGTACGGGCGCGTAGGCGCGGCCCAGCAGCAGCGCGCCGATGCCGTACGGGCCGCCGACCTTGTGGCCGGAGACGGTCATGGCGGCGAGGCCCGAGGCGGCGAAGTCCACCTCGACCTGGCCGAATGCCTGCACCGCGTCGGCGTGCATCGGGATGTCGAACTCCCGCGCCACCTCGGCCAGTTCGCCGACCGGCAGGATCGTGCCGATCTCGTTGTTGGCCCACATCACGGTGACCAGCGCGACATCGTCCGGATCGCGCTCGATCGCGGCGCGCAGGGCGTCGGCGTGCACTCGCCCGTACGCGTCGACGGGCAGCCACTCGACACGTGCACCCTCATGCTCGGCGAGCCAGTCGACGGCGTCCAGCACCGCGTGGTGCTCGACGGGGCTGGCCAGCACCCGGGTGCGGCGCGGGTCGGCGTCGCGGCGGGCCCAGTAGAGGCCCTTCACGGCGAGGTTGTCGGACTCGGTGCCGCCCGCCGTGAAAACCACCTCGCTCGGGCGTGCGCCGAGCGCGGTGGCGAGCGCTTCGCGGGACTCCTCGACAGTACGTCTGGCCCGCCGCCCGGCCGCGTGCAGGGAGGAGGCGTTGCCCGTGACGGCGAGCTGGGCGGTCATCGCCCGCACCGCTTCCGGGAGCATCGGAGTGGTCGCGGCGTGATCGAGGTAAGCCATGGTGCGGACGATTCTACGAGCCGAGGTGGGGGCGCGTGTCCGGCGCATCGGGACAAGGGCGCGGACCGGCCCTCTCGACACCCCGGTAAGGCGTCAATAGACTTTTGGTCATGACAGAACGGGAGCAGTCACAGGACCGGCGGCAGGGTCGGGAAGAGAAGCCCGGACAAGGCCCCGAGCAAGGCCCCGGACAGGACTGGCGGCTGGAGCGGAGCTACCTCAGCTCCTCCGGCGAAGTCCGCTGGAGCGCGCTCGGCACCCCCGGCGACCCGCCCGTCGTACTGCTGCACGGCACGCCGTTCTCCTCGTACGTCTGGCGCGGCATCGCCCGCTCCCTGGCCCGGGACCACCAGGTCTTCGTCTGGGACATGCCCGGCTACGGCGGCTCCGCGAAGTTCACGGGCCAGGACGTCTCGCTCGCCGGGCAGAGCCAGGTCTTCACCGAACTGCTCGCGCACTGGGGCCTGACCGAACCGTTCGTCGTCGCGCACGACTTCGGCGGCTGCGTCGCGCTGCGCGCGCATCTGCTGCACGACGTCCGCTACCGCGCGCTCGCCCTGGTGGACCCGGTCGCCCTCGCACCCTGGGGCTCCCCCTCCTACCGGCTGCTCGGCGCGCACGCCGACGTCTTCGGGCAGCTCCCGCCCGCGCTGCACCGCGCGCTCGTCCGCGAGTACCTCGGCTCGGCGAGCTGCCGGGGGCTGCACCCGGACGTACTCGACCGGCTCGTCGATCCCTGGTGCACCCCGGAGGGGCAGCCCGCCTTCTACCGGCAGATCACGCAGAACGACCAGCGCTGGACCGACGAGATCCAGCCCCGGTACGGCGAGATCGACATCCCCGCCCTCGTCTGCTGGGGCGCGGACGACACCTGGATTCCGGTGGCCAAGGCCCGCGAACTGGCCGCGCTGATCCCGCACGCGCGGCTCCGGCTGATCGAGGGGGCGGGCCATCTGGTCCAGGAGGACGCCCCCGCGCAACTGGCCGGCGCACTGCTCGGTTTTCTTCACGACCAGGGCTGAGGCCAGTGGCTAGGCTCCCGCCATGAGCCTCATCAAAGCACCCGACGAAAAGCTCGAAAAGCACGATATCGACTTCTACTTCGACCCGATCTGCCCGTTCGCCTGGATCACTTCGCGCTGGATTTTGGAGGTCGAGAAGTACCGCGAGGTCAAGCTACGGTTCCGGGTCATGAGCCTGTCCGTGCTCAACGAGGGCCGCGCGGACCTGCCGGAGAACTACCAGGAGCTGCTGGAGAAGGGCTGGGGACCGGTGCGGGTCTGCGTCGCCGCCGCCCGGGACCACGGCGACGCGGTGCTCCGCGACCTCTACACCGCGCTCGGCACCCGTATCCACCAGCAGGACGACAAGGACCTGCCGACCGTCATCGCGGCGGCGCTGGCCGAGGTGGGGCTGCCCGCCGAGCTGGCGGAGGCGGCGTACAGCACGGACTACGACGAGGAGCTGCGCAGGAGTCACCACGAGGGCATGGACCCGGTGGGCGAGGAGGTGGGCACCCCCACGATCCACATCGACGGGGTCGCGTTCTTCGGTCCCGTGCTCACCTCGATCCCGCGGGGCGACGACGCGGTGCGCGTCTTCGACGGCGCGCGACTGCTCGCCGGCTACCCGGACTTCTTCGAGCTGAAGCGGACCCGCACGGGCGAGCTGAACTTCGACTGACCGGGCACACACCGACAGAGGGCACAGCGCCCGCCGCTCGCGTCACGGGGAGCACTACGGCCCGGACTACCGCCCGCGCTACGGGCAGCGGATGACCTGGCCCGCGTACGACAGGTTGCCGCCGAAGCCGAACAGCAGAACCGGCGCGCCCGACGGGATCTCGCCGCGCTCCACCATCTTCGACAGCGCCAGCGGAATGCTCGCGGCCGAGGTGTTGCCGGACACCACGACGTCCTGGGCGATCACCGCGTTGACCGCGCCCAGCTTGCGGGCGAGCGGCTCGATGATCCGCAGATTGGCCTGGTGCAGCACGACCGCGGCCAGCTCGTCGGGCCGCACTCCGGCCCGCTCGCACACCCGCTTCGCGATGGCGGGCAGCTGGGTGGTCGTCCAGCGGTAGACGGCCTGCCCCTCCTGGGAGAAGCGGCTGGGGGCGCCCTCGATGAGCACCGCGCGGCCCATCTCGGGGACCGAGCCCCAGACGACCGGGCCGATCTGCGGCTCCTGCGCGTCGGAGGCGACCACGATGGCCGCGCCGGCCCCGTCGCCGACCAGCACGCAGCTGGAGCGGTCCGTCCAGTCGACGACGTCGGTGAACTTGTCGGCGCCGATGACGAGCGCCTTGGTCGCGGAGCCGGCCCTGATGGTGTGGTCGGCGGTGGCCAGCGCGTGGGTGAAGCCGGAGCAGACGACGTTGATGTCCATGACCGCCGGGGAGGGCAGGCCCAGCCGGGCGGCGACCCGCGCGGCGGTGTTCGGGCTGCGGTCGACGGCGGTGCAGGTCGCGACGAGGACCAGGTCGATGTCGGACGGCGCGAGGCCGCTGTTCGCGAGCGCCTTGGCCGCGGCGACCTCGGCCATGTCCGCGACGGTCTCGTCCGGCGCGGCGATGTGCCGGGTGCGGATGCCGACCCGGCTGCGGATCCACTCGTCGCTGGTGTCGACCGAGGCCGCCAGCTCATCGTTGGTAAGCACCCTGGCGGGCTGGTAGTGGCCCAGTGCCAGTACCCGTGACCCTGTCATGGGTGTTCTCCCGTTCCTGCCGACGACTGAATGGCCCAGTCTCGCCGCCGGGCACGGGCGGAACGCACTCGTATTCGCCAGCTTCCACCGCGAAATCTTGGCGGGTCATGCCAACATCGCCGGTCAGCGGGCGGTGGGGAGCGGATCGAGCGCTGATCGCGTGTCGGTCGCAGGACACTGGCGCGCCGCTCGGTCACCGTACCCGCACCGGATGGTCACCGGGGGCGCACAGACCGGCGTCGGCGACGCTGCTCAGGCCCCCAGCAGGGCCCGCGCGAGCTGTCGGGACTGGGCGACCAGCCGGTCCTCGCTGTCCCAGACCTCGGCGTCCTCCTCCAGGAAGCCGCCGGCCAGGTTGCGTGTGGTGATCGAGATCCGCAGCGGTCCCGGAGCCGGGCGGCAGCGGACGTGGACGGTCAGCTCGACGGTCGGCACCCAGCCGTTCAGCCCGAGGTCGAACGCGGTCGGCGGCAGCGCGTCGACCGCCAGCAGCAGCGACAGCGGGTCGGCGTCGCGGCCGTCGGCCAGGCCGAACCAGGCGCGCATCTCGCCGTGCCCCGAGGGCTCGCCGATGGCCCAGCCGGCCGTGGCCGGGTCGAGGCGCAGGTCGAGCCGGCCGGCGATCTCGGTGCTGCCGGGTATCGCGGACTCCCCGCCGGGGGCGTGCTGCGGGCCGAGGCAGTGCTCGTACGGCGGGATGGCGGGCGGCTTGGCGCTGGTGCGGACGTCGTCGGGGAGCGCGTCGAGGTCGCCGTAGCCCGCGATCACCCGCAGCCGCTCCACTTCGGTGCCGTCCTCGGCGAGCTGCGTCAAGGACGCCTGCCCGGTGGACACCGTGCGCCCGGTGCGGACGATCTCGGTGCGGATGACGGCGGGGCCCGGCCGGGAAGCGGTGAGGTAGTGCGCGGTGATGGTGAGCGGGTCGCGGTGCGGCAGCGCGTCGCCGAGCGCGCGGCCGGCCAGCGCGAGGAGGTAGCCGCCGTTGACGGCGCGGATGATCGTCCAGCCGGCGGACAGCTCCGCGTCGTACACGCCGCTCTCGCCGGACCGGGCCGTGACCGCGGTGTCCCGGTCGAACTCGCTGTCACCGATGGATGCCTGTGCCATGCGACGCACGCTACACCGGATGGTTACCCGCGAGTAGGGGCGGGCTGGGAACCGGTCGCGGATCACATCGCGGGTCACACCTACCACGGGTCACAGCTCCCGCGGATCACACCTCCTCGACCGCCGAGCTGCGCCGGTGCCAGGCCCTGGGGGCCCGCCAGCCGTACCGCATCGCGAGCAGCCGCAGGACGAACGCGGTGAGCGCCGCGACGCCGCTGGTGAAGGCGTTGAGCGACTGGAAGTGGATGAGCAGCGCGGCCATCGACGAGCCGACGATGGCCGGCACCGCGTAGACCTCCCGGTCCCAGCGCAGCAGCGAGGGGATCTCGTTGGCCAGCACGTCGCGCAGCACGCCGCCGCCGGCCGCCGTCGCCAGCCCGAGCACGACGGACGCGGTCAGGCTCAGCCCGTAGGCGTACGCCTTGGTGGTGCCCGCGACGCAGAACAGGCCCAGCCCGGCCGCGTCGAAGACGTTCACCGCGCCGTTGATCCGCTCGACCTCGGGGTGCAGGAAGAAGATCAGGGCGGCGGCCACCAGCGGGGTCAGGAAGTACCCGAGGTCGGTGAAGGCCGCCGGCGGCACAGCGCCGATGACCAGGTCGCGGATCAGCCCTCCGCCCAGCGCGGTGACCTCGGCGAGCACGGCGATGCCGAACACGTCGAAGTTCTTGCGTACGGCGAGCAGCGCACCGGAGGTCGCGAAGACGAAGATCCCGGCGAGGTCCAGCCAGTGCTGGACGGAGGGTGTGAACAGATCGGTGAGCACCCCGACATCTTCACCTGTCAGGCGGGCCGCTCCCCGTATCGCTACGACATCACCGCGATACCGCTACGGCAGGGCGGGCTTGGTGTCGGTGTTGAGCCAGGTGTCGAAGAAGCCGTCGAGCTGCTTGCCGGAGAGCTTCTCGGCGAGGGCGACGAACTGCTTGGTCTCGACGTTGCCGTAGCGGTGCTGGGCCGTCCAGGTCTTCAGCAGCTTGAAGAAGGTCTCGTCGCCGATCCGCTCGCGCAGCAGCTGGAGGGTCATCGCGCCGCGCGAGTAGACGCCGGAGGAGAACATCGTGTCGCGCTGCGGGTCGCCGATCCGCACCTTCCAGAACGGGGAGTCGGCGGGCCGCGAGTTGTAGCTCGCGAGCATCGAGTCGTGCGCGGACTTGGTGCCGCGGTGCTCGGTCCACAGCCACTGGGCGTAGGTCGCGAAGCCCTCGTTCAGCCAGATGTCCTTCCACTGCTTGACGGAGACCGAGTCGCCGAACCACTGGTGGGCCAGCTCGTGCACGATCGTGCCCTCGCTGCGCACCGCCGAGTAGACCGGCTTGGTCTGGGTCTCCAGCGAGAAGCCGGCCTGCGGCATGTCGTCGACGATCGCCCCGGTCTCCTCGAAGGGGTACGGGCCGAACACCTGGGACCAGTAGTCGGTGGCCTCGGCGGTGATCCCGTATACGTCCACGGAGTTGCTGTTCGCCAGCACCGGGTCGATGGCGACGTAGATCGGGGTGCCGCCGGGCGTGCGGCCCTTCTTGACGTCGAACTCGCCGATCGTGGCGGTGGCCAGGTAGGTCGCCATCGGCTTCGTCTCGCGCCAGTGGTGGACCGTGCTGCCGCCCTTGCCGGACGTGGACACGAGCCGGCCGTTGGAGACGCCGGTGAGGCCCTTGGGGGCCTTGATCCGGATGTCGAAGGTCGCCTTGTCCGAGGGGTGGTCGCTGCCCGGGAACCAACTGGAGGCGGCGTTCGGCTCGCAGGCGACGAAGACGCCGTCGTCCGTCTTCATCCAGCCGTAGTCGGAGCCGAACACGATCGGGCCGCTGAGCGGCTCGGGGACGCCGCCGTAGGTGACGGTGGCGGTGAACTTCCGGCCCTTGTGCAGCGACTTCTCCGGCGAGACGCGTATCTCGTCGCCGTACCGGTCGAAGGCCGCGGGTCTGCCGTTCACCTCGACCGAGGAGACCGTGAGTCTCTGCAGGTCGAGGTTGAAGGAGGTGAGCTTCTGGGTGGCGCGGGCGGTGACGGTCGAGCGGCCGTCGAGCCGGTCGGTGGTGGGGTTGTAGTCGACGCCCAGGTCGTAGTGGAGGGCGTCGTAGCCGCCGTTGCCGAGCGCGGGGAAGTACGGGTCGCCGACGCCGGGAGCCCCGGGTGACGAGGCGGGGGCAGCGGAGATCACCCAGGCCGAAGCCGCCGCGGTGGCGAGGGCGAGAAGCCGAGTCGAACGGGAGAGTGCCATGAGTCGTCCCTTCGAACGCACGAACGCTGGAAACACGATCGCGCCGACTCTGCACTCTCCCGCCTGGGCATGCACATGACTTTGCTAAGTCGTCATGCGCTACATGCCCGTTGACCTCTGTACACCCGACGACTCGCCCGGCACCTGGTCCGGAGCGTTCTCCGGGTGGTGGCACGCCACCTGGTGGCCGGTCTTGAGCGCGATCAGCGGCGGCTCGGTCGTCTTGCACACCTCGGTCGCCTTCCAGCACCGGGTGTGGAACCGGCAGCCGGACGGCGGGTTGATCGGCGAGGGCACATCGCCCTTGAGCAGGATGCGCTCGCGCTGGGTGCGCCGCTTGGGGTCGGGCACCGGCACCGCGGACATCAGCGCGTTGGTGTACGGGTGCATGGGCGCCCCGTACAGCGCGTCCCGGTCGGCGAGTTCGACGATCTTGCCCAGGTACATGACCGCGATCCGGTCCGACACATGCCGGATGACGGACAGGTCGTGCGCGATGATCACATACGTCAGGCCCAGCTCGTCCTGGAGGTCGTCCAGCAGGTTGACCACCTGGGCCTGGATCGACACGTCCAGCGCCGAGACCGGCTCGTCCGCGACGACCAGCTTCGGCTTGAGCGCGAGCGCGCGGGCGATCCCGATGCGCTGCCGCTGGCCGCCGGAGAACTCGTGCGGATAGCGGTTGTAGTGCTCGGGGTTGAGGCCCACCAGCTCCAGGAGGCTCTGCACCTCCTTCTTCACCCCGCCCGCGGGCGTGACGTTCTGGAGCCGGAACGGCGTGCTGACGATCGCGCCGACGGTGTGCCGCGGGTTCAGCGAGGAGTACGGGTCCTGGAAGATCATCTGGACGTCGCGGCGCATCGGCCGCATCTTGCCCGCGCTCAGGTGCGTGATGTCACGCCCCTGGAACTCGACCTTCCCGGCCGTCGGCTCCAGCAGCCGGGTGATCAGCCGTCCCATCGTCGACTTGCCGCAGCCCGACTCGCCGACCACGCCCAGGGTCTCCCCCGGCCGTACGTCGAAGTCGATGCCGTCCACCGCCTGCACCGCGCCGACCTGCCGGCTCAGCACTCCCTTGGTGATCGGGAAGTGCTTCACCAGGCCGGACACCTTGAGCAACGGCTCCCCGTCGGCGACCGACGGCTTGCGCAGCGAAGACTTGGGTCCGGCCGCGCTCTCTTGCGGCCCGCTCTTGCCGGGCTGTGCTTTCTGGGGTTCTTGTGCTTTCTGGGGGTCCTCGGGCTTCTCGGGCACAGCCTGGTCCTTCACAGCTTGGGCGCAATCTCTTCGGTCCAGATGCGCGACCGCTCGTCCTGCGTCATGTGGCAGGCCGCGAAGTGCCCCTCGCCGACCTCACGGAGCAGCGGGATCTCGGTGCGGCTCGCGTCGTTGGCCGGCACGTCCGCGTACGGGCAGCGGGGGTGGAAGGCGCAGCCGCTGGGCACGTTGATCAGGCTGGGCGGAGTGCCCTTGACCGGGATGAGCCGGGCGGTCTGCTCGCGGTCGATGCGCGGCATCGATCCCAGCAGGCCCCAGGTATAGGGGTGCTGTGGCTCGTAGAAGACCTTCTCCGCGGTGCCCCGCTCGATGGCCTTGCCGCCGTACATCACCATGATGTCGTCGGCCAGTTCGGCGACGACGCCCAGGTCGTGGGTGATGATGATGACGCCGGAGCCGAACTCCTTCTGCAGATCGCGGATCAGGTCCAGGATCTGCGCCTGGACGGTGACGTCCAGGGCGGTGGTCGGCTCGTCGGCGATCAGCAGCTCGGGGTTGTTGACCAGTGCCATCGCGATCATGGCGCGCTGGCGCATACCGCCGGAGAACTGGTGCGGGTAGTCGTCGAAGCGCTGGTCGGGCTCCGGGATGCCCACCCGGTCCAGCATCTCGACGGACCGCTTGCGGGCGGTCTTCTTGTCGACCTTGTTGTGCACCCGGTAGCCCTCGGAGATCTGCGCCCCGATCGTGTAGTACGGGTGCAGCGCGGTGAGCGGATCCTGGAAGATCATCGCCATTTTGCTGCCGCGCAACCGGCGCACCCGGTCCGGGTCGGCGCCGATCAGCTCTTCGCCGTCGAGCCAGACCTCACCGCTGATGCGGGCGCTGCCCGCGCGGTGCAGGCCCATGACACCCAGTGAGGTCACGGACTTGCCGGAGCCGGACTCGCCGACGATGCCCAGCGTTCTGCCGCGCTGCACGTCGAAGCTGATCCCGTCGACGGACTTGACCAGGCCGTCGTCGGTGTCGAAGTGGATGCGCAGGTCGCGTACCGAGAGGAAGGTCTCCGGGGCGGCGGCCGGCGGGGTCGCCACCGGCTCGCCGACGGCCGCCGCCGGCTTCTTTTCGAGCTCGCTCACGAGTACCTCACCCTGGGGTCGATGGCGGCGTACACCAGGTCCACCAGCAGATTGCAGAAGACGATGAAGAAGGCGGCGGTCAGCGTCACACCCATCACGATCGGCAGGTCGTTGTCCTTCACGGCCTGGATGGCGTACGCACCCATGCCGTTGAACGAGAAGACCGTCTCGGTGATGACGGCGCCGCCGAGCAGCAGACCGAAGTCCATGCCGAAGATGGTGACGATCGGGGTGAGCGCGGCGCGCAGACCGTGCTTGGTGACGACCTTGCTCTCCCGCAGGCCCTTGGCCCGTGCGGTGCGGATGTAGTCCTCGCCCATCGTCTCCAGCATGCCTGCCCGCGTTAGTCGGGCGTACAGCGCGGAGTAGAGGAAGGCGAGGGTGCACCACGGGATGATCAGGTTCCAGAACCATTCGGCCGGATTCTCCCCGAATGGCACATATTGGAGATTTTCCCAGATGGGCCATTGATAGGTGAACAGCGCCAGGCAGAGCGTGCCGGTGAAGAACATCGGCAGCGAGACGCCGGCCAGCGCGACGCCCATGGCGATGCGGTCGAAGATCGAGCCGCGCCGGAGCGCCGAGAGGACGCCGATCGCCACACCGGATATCAGCCACAGCACCGCCGCGCCGATGGCGAGGGAGAGCGTGACCGGGATACGGGCGGTGATCTCGGGCCAGACCTCGACGTGCTGCTTGAACGAGTAGCCGAAGCAGGGTGCGTGACACACCGAGGCGTCCGGGCCGAAGTTGTACTTCGCCCCGACGAAGATCGCCTTGATGAACTGCCAGTACTGCGCGTACAGCGGCTGGTCGAAGCCGAGGTTTTTCTTGATGGCGGCGATGGACTCCGGGTTGGCGTCCTTGCCTACGTATTGGGTGGCCAACTGTGTGACCGTTTGCCCGCCTAGGCGGGGGACCAGGAAGAAGATCGCGAAGGTGACTGCGCTGACCACCAGCAGCAGTAGCACCGCGGCGAAAACGCGTCGGATGATGTACGCAGTCACAGCCGTCCGGCGCCGGGCCCGCCGGACCGGGGGTTACCCGGTCCGACGGACGCCAGTGCCTTCACCTGCCTTTCGAGGAAATCGGCGGCTGGGCCGCTGCTACTTGGAGGAGCCGATCAGCAGGTAGTCGTACATACCGAGGTACGCCTGGGTCACCGTGACGTTCGTCGCGGACTTCGGCCGGTACAGGAAGTTCTTGCGGTAGAGAAGCGGCACGGCGGAGGCGTTCTCCATGACCAGCTTGTCGACCTCGCCCCAGATCTTGGTGCGCTCGGCGGCGTCCGTGGTGCCGATGCCCTTGGTCAGGGTCGCGTTGATCTTCTTGTCGTCGAGCTCCATGAGGTTGTTGCCACCGGACGGCTTGATCGCCGAACCGTTGACGATCTGGTCCAGGAAGCCGAAGCCGGTCGGCCAGTCAGCGCCCCAGGCCATCATCATGAGGCCGATCTTGTGCTCGTGGACGTAGCTGGGCACACCCACGAAGTTGGCGAAGTACTTGCCCGCCGGGAAGGTCTTGATCTCCGCGGAGACCTTGATCTTCTTCAGCGACTCCTGGATCGCGGTCGCCATCGAGACCTCGTCAGGACGGTCCGAGCGCGCGGTCAGCGTCGTCTTGAAGCCGTTCGGCTTGCCGCACTTCTTCAGGGACGCCTTCGCCTTGGCGACGTCACCCTTGTTGCCCGGGGTCTGGTACAGGTCGAACTTGGAGTAGCCGTTGACCGAAGGCGGCAGCAGCGTGCTGGCGACGTCGCCCTTCTTGTCGCCGCCGATCACGCTCTGGACCGATGCCTTGTCGACCGCCCACTGGACCGCCTTGCGGCAGTCGACGTTGTCGAAGGGCTTCACCTTGAGGTTCATCGCCATGTAACTCGTGGCGCCGGCGTACGGGTTGTCCGTCCGCGCGAGCTCGTCCTTCTGGGTGATGACCTTCGGCTGCGTCTTCGACTGCAGTCCGAGGCCCTCGGCCGCCGCCGTGATGTTGTCGGCGAGGAGGTTGTTGTCGATCGTGACCGCGTTGACCTTGAACCGAATGTTGATCTTGTCCGGCAGCGCCGGGCGGATCGGGTCGGTCTTCTTGTCCCACTGCGGGTTGCGCACCAGGGTGGCGCTGCGGCCCTCCTGGTAGGACTGGAACTTGTACGGGCCGGACGAGACGATCTTCTTCACGTACGACGCGCCCTTGTCGGCCTTCGCCGGCACGGGGGCCGTCTGCGAGAAGGTCGCGAGGTAGTCGAAGTCCGCGAAGGGCTTCTTCAGGTTGAAGATGATCGTCTGGTCGTCGGGGGTCTCAATGGACTTGAGGCCGTCCTCGGACTTGTTCTTGTACGGACCCTTGTACTTGTCGCCGCCCTCAAGGTACGCCTTGAAATACGTCGGGCCGTTCGACAGCGCCTCGGGCGCGAAGTTGCTGCGCTCGACCGCGTACTTGACGTCCTTGGACGTCACCGGGGTGCCGTCCTCGAACTTCACGCCCTTGCGCAGGGTGTAGGTCCACGTCTTGGCATCCGCGCTGGCCTCGCCGAGCTTCTCCGCCAGGTCGGGGACGACCTTGAGGCCGTCCTTGCCCGCCTTCGGGTCGAAGCTCGTCAGCGAACGACCGTACAGGCGGGAGAAGTTCTGCACCCAGCCGTAGTACGTGTTGCCCGGGTCCAGGGAGTCCGGCACGTCCGGGTGCTCAAGGGTGACCGTCCCCCCCTTCTTATCGGACTTGTTCACCAGCGAGGTGAGACCGGCATCCGCCTTGGAGGAGCCGCCACCCTTGCCGTCGCTGTCCTTCGAGCCACCGCACGCGGATGCCCCCAGCGCCAGCGCCACGGTGATCGCCACCGCAGCTGTCGCTTTTCTAGTGTTCATCCTGAGGAAAGCCCCCTCGATCGACGCATCATCACTTGCTGCGGGGGTCGAGGGCGTCTCTCAGCCCATCGCCCAGCAGGTTGAACGCCAAGACCGTGACAAAGATCGCCAAGCCCGGCACGAGCATGTACTGCATGTCGACCTCGTACAGATCGGTCGCGCTGGTGAGCATGCCGCCCCACGACGCCTGCGGCGGCGCGATACCCACGCCGAGGAAGCTGAGCGCGGCCTCGAAGAGGATGTTGGTCGGGATCAGCAGCGTCGAGTAGACGAGGATCGGAGCGACCAGGTTGGGCAGCAGTTCACGGAAGAGAATGAACGGCCCTCGGGCGCCCAGGCTCCGCGACGCCTCGACGAACTCCCGCTCGCGCAGGCTGAGCGTCTGGGCCCGGACGATACGGCCCATATAGGGCCAGTTGAAGAACCCGATCACGAAGATCAGCACGCTGACCCGCAGCGGCAGACCCTCCAGGCCGAACGCCCCGTCCTGCAGCGAGGCGGAAATGGAGATCGCGAACAGCAGCAGCGGAAAGGCCAGGAAGGTGTCCATGGTCCGGCTGATGATGCTGTCCACCCAGCCGCCGTAGAACCCGGCGATGACGCCCATGATCGTGCCCAGGACGACGGAGAGCAGCGTGGCGCCCGCGGCGACCAGCAGTGACACCCACGAGCCCTCGATGATGCGGGCCAGCAGGTCGCGGCCGTACTGCGGGTCGACACCGAGCGGGTGATCCCAGCTCATGCCGCCCCATCCGCCCTTGGGCGCGAGCAGTTCGGGGTCGATCAGGTTCTGGTTGAAAGCGTTGGGGTCGAGCCCGAACACCGACTGGATCGGCTTCGCCAGCACGGCCATCAGCACCAGGAGCAGCACGACGACGGCGCCGACGACGGCGACCTTGTCACGCTTGAATCGCATCCAGGCGATCTGGCCGAGGGAGCGTCCCTCGATCTGGCTTCGTTTGACCCCGGTGAGGACAGCCTCCGGCTGCGCCTCGGCTTCCGCCCCGGTGGTCTCGATCGGTGCGGTCACGGTGCGTTTGACCCCTCTCGGCCGACGGTGGTCGGCCCGCGCCCGCCGCTGTAGCGGCTTGGTTCAGATCAGTTGGATCACGGGTGCAAGTCGTGCGAACGGTGCAGAAGTTCACCCGAGGCACGTCCCGTACACAAGGGCGAAGACCCTTGCTGCGGGAGTCTTCAACGCATTCACGATCACGCGCCAGCCCTGACGGTGAATGTTTGCGCAACCGTGATGCGGGAACGGGCCTTCCGTTATACGGACAGCGGCTGCGACTGAGCGGATCACCGGGCCCGCTGAACAGGCTCCGACCATGGGTTTTATCGGGGTAATCCATCGCGAAACGGCCTCGTTGCGAGCCGTGCGGGACACCTCTCCGTACCTGTCAGCGCCTGCCAGTACCTGTCAGTACTCGCCGGCGCGCGTCCGCACCCGTCGGCGCTCGTCCGCGCTCGTCCGCGCCCGTCCGCGCCCGTCAGTAGGGGCGCGGGTATCCGTAGCCGTACGACTGGGCCGGCGCGGCCGCTCCGCCGCCGAAGGCGTCCCGGTCGAAGAACGGGCGGCTGTTGGCGCGCATCCACATCGCCACCGGGTCGTAGTCGTCGGTCATCGCGACCGTCGAGACCGGCAGCCCGTCCGGCACCGCGCCGATCGACTGCTGCATCATCAACCGGACCGAATCCACCGCTTGTTGCCCGGTGTCGTACAGATCCAGACCAATCGCCAGATACGGTGCGCCGAGGGCGGGCTGCACCCAGGCCCGGCGCAGCGCCCGGACGGCGGGCGTGCGGTGCGCGTTCTGGGTCAGCTGGGCGTAGAACTGCGGCAGTTCGATGGCCGGGTCGGTGATGCGCAGCGGTCCGGCGGGCAGCCGGTCGAGACCGCCGGCGATCCGGCGCAGGTCCAGCCAGGGGATGCCGACGCCGCCGCCGGGGGCGTGCGGGTTGAGCCACAGGCCCCAGCGGTCGGGGAAGAGCGCGGTGGCGATGTCCCGTCCGGACACGACCTCATGCGCACGATTCCAGCCACTCGCGGCCAGCTCCTGCGCGGAGGTCACGCAGGGCGCGTAGCCGAGCCCGTCGACCTCCATGTTCCCGTACTGGGCGTCGGGGGAGCCGGCCTGGCCGTGCCAGAGCAGCATCCACACCTGATCGCCGGTGAGGGCCAGCAGCAGCGCCTCGTAGGCGTCCAACCGGCCCGGGGTGACCTGCCGCAGCATCTGCTCGACCTGGCCCGCTGCCGCTGGTCCGCCTCCCGCGCTCACGTGGTTCCGCCCCTTCTTCCGGCCATCCGGCCTGTCCCCCGTTCCAAGGCACGTGCGTGCGCCCCGTCTCGGCCATCCAACCAGCTTACGAGCCCGTCGAGGCTCCTCTTGGAGTACTCACCGGGCAGTCACCGGACAATCCCGGCGCGGCCCGTAGGCGCCCCGAGGCGCTCAGCGGTCCCATGCGAAGAACGGACGGACCCACTCCAGCATCCAGTCGCCGACCCGGTCCTTGGCGATGTCCAGCAGCACCAACTGCACCGGCCAGCGCACCGGGACCGCCCCCAGGGCCCGTCCCAGCGCGTCCATCGCGGCCTCCCGGTCGGACGGCTCCCAGCGGGAGAGCGCGACGCCGACGAACAGCGCCGGCTCGCCGCCCTCGACGCTGGCCAGCGCGCGGCGCGCGGAGAGCACATTGCCGGTGGCCGAGAACTCGTGTGCGGCGGCGGCCAGGAAATCGACCGGTTCGTCCTGCCAGTCGGGCTCGAAGAGCCGCACCCGGCCTCCCCCCGCCGGTCCGTCCAGCTGACTGCGGCCCACCCGGCACAGCTCGGCGACGGCGGCGGGCGGCAGCGGCACGCCGACCGCTCCGTCGGGGTTGACGGCGAGACCGACCTGCGGCGGCAGCCCGCGCGCGAACTCGCGGGCCGGGGCCACGGTGAACGACATACGCACGCCGACGACCTGGCGGAACTGCTGCTCCGAGCTGAAGACCGGGACGTACGCGCCGCCCTGGATCTCCATCGTCGGCAGGTCCAGATCCGGGCTGCCGGGTCCGCCGCCGTTGGGCAGCGGCACCCAGAGGTGGCTGCGGCCGAGCACCTCCAGGATGCGGGCGCCCGCGCCGGGCGTGCCGAGCGAGGCGGCGAGCACCTCCTCCAGCTCATTGGCGGGGAAACCACCGGGGTGCTCGACGGGGGGCCCTGCGGGGTATCCCGCCGGAGGCCCTGCGGGGTGTCCCGCCAGGGGTCCTACGGGGTGTCCCGCCGAGGATCCGCCGGGTATTCCGCCCAGCGCCAGGGAGTGCTCGTGCTGCTCCGGGATGTTCATCTCGTCCAACCGCCGTCTCGTTCCGACCTGCACCGGCACCCTAACGGCTGCACCGCCGACAGGGCTCGCCCTCGGCCGGAATTCACGACAAAGGTCCAGGTCACGGCGGTGCCCCGGACGCCAACCCGGAAACGCTGGGTGTCCGTCCAGTTGCGGAGTGTGCCCGGCGGTCCGGACGGTGGAACCAGGGAACGGCAGGAAGTGGCGGGAAATCGCCTCCGGGCCGCCCCCCGATGGCAGCGATGTCCGCTGTACCGGTCCGCACTACCGAAAGGACCCCCAGATATGCATCCCACTCGAAAGACCGGCGTCCTGGTCTCCTCGCTCGTAGCCGGTGCGCTCGTCCTCGGAACCGCCGGAACGGCAGTCGCGGTGACCGAGCAGGACCCCGCGCGGTCCGTCGGAACCGTCCCGGCCGCACCCTCGGCCGCCCTTCCGGCCGGCCAGGGCGACCCGCTGGGCCCGCTGTCCGCTCTGCTCAAGCCGGTCACCGATTTGCTCGGCGCCTTGACGGGCGCTCCGAGCGGGAGGCTGCCCGCCGCCGACGCCGCCAGGCTCGACGACGCCGCTGACGCCGTCGTCGACGCCTACGCCCTCGCGAAGGCCCAGGGGCCCAGCCTGCAGTCCAGGAGCGGTGGCGAGACGGACGGGCCGGCCCCCTCCGCGGCACTGGGCGCGAACTCCAAGGACGCCGCGTCCCCGGCGGACCGCAAGGTACGCGCCGCCCTTCGGGCGAAGACCGACTCACTGATCAGGGCGAGGGCCGCCGACGCTCCGCTGCCCACGGTGTCCGACCTCGCCAAAGCGATGGCCGAAGTGTCCGGTTTGGGGACCGCCGTGGCCGGTCACGGGCTGGGCAAGCTCGCGGAAGTCATCGGCCTGCCTCTCACGGGCCTGCCTCTCACCTCGCAACTGGAATAGGCGCGACTGGGGGAGGACCGGCTGAGGTCCTCCCCCCGACCGGTGTCCGGGAGGCGCCCCCAGGGTTTCGCGTCGTTCGGCCGCACCGTCCTCAGTCGCCGAGGGCATCCCTCCACCGGCGGACCCGGTCAGCCATCGCGCTCACCCCACTGGTCAAACCACTGGTCAAACCACTGGTCGAACCACTAGTCGAACCCGATCAAGCTCAACGCGTCGACCTCCGCGCGCCCCAGCACCACCGCCGACGCACACCCCCGCGGCAGCACCCCCGCGTCCGCCTCCGCGATCAGCCGCCCGACCGCCCTGCGGTGCCGCGCGAAGGCGTAGCCCGAGACGTCACGGCCGCGCGAGGCCTGCCCGGCGAGGGCGAGCTCGGGCGGCACGTCCAGCAGGACGAGATGCAGCTCGCGGCCCCGCCGCCGCGCGTCCTGGGCCAGCCGGCGGCGGACCCAGGCGAGCGTCCCGCAGTCGTGCACCACCACGCTCGCGCCCGAGCGCAGCGCGTCGCGCAGCCCCCGGTAGTGGGCGAGCCGGACCAGCGGCCGGTAGAGGGCGTACGGCAGCCACGCGGGCAGCCTGCGCGCCCACTGCTCCCGCATGTCCTGGGAGTCGATCCGCAGCACCGGGCCGCCCCGGTCGTCGAGGCCGGGCACCGTCCGCCGGATCAAGGTGCTCTTGCCACTGCCGGGCAGACCGGAGACGACCACGAGGTCCCCCACGGCATAGCGGAGCCGCCGGGCGCGCGGCACCCCGCCGCTCCCGGCCCGTGCGGGCTGTTGCGGGACCGCGCCGTGCGCGACCCCTTGCTGTGTCGCGTACGCACCATGGCTCTGCACCGTGATCGTCCTCCCCGGTCCGGTCACTGCCGCTGTCCCCGAAGAGTGTCAAGAAAAGGTAATGGGGTTCAAGGTGAACGCCGTGCCACCAGTGGGCGTCCCCCTCGTACGGCGGGCGTGAGCCGGGCACGGAGCGGGGGTACGGCGGGCGTACGAGGGGGAGCGCGGCGGCCGTCCGAAGAGATTCGGCCCGCGAAGTTCACCCGTCGCGCACGCGTGCAATGATGTCCACGCCAACTCCATAACGGCCGCTTGAATCCGCGCGGGAGAGTCCCCGGAACCGGTAGTACACCGCCGGACGCCGGGGCGCCGAAGGAGCAAGTCCTCCCTTGAATCTCTCAGGCCCCTGATACCGCGCGGGCGAGGCAGATCTGAAAAGCGAGCCGCAGCCCGCGGCTCCACCCAAGGTGCAAACCGCTCCCCTCACCGGGACCGCGGTGAACCTCTCAGGTTCCGATGACAGATGGGGAGGCTGTGCTTTGTCGTTCCCGTCGTTCCGCCGTCGCTCCATACCGGCGGCAGACGACCCGTCCGACATCGCCACGCCATCCACGCCTGGGAGCCAACCGATGACTGCTCAGACCACTCCGCCCGAGGACACCGCGGCGCCCCGCCGCACCGCCCTCGACGCGCTGCACCGCTCGCTCGGCGCGACCATGACCGACTTCGCCGGCTGGGACATGCCGCTGCGCTACGCCAGCGAGCGCGACGAGCACCTCGCCGTCCGGGCCCGCGCCGGGCTCTTCGACCTCTCCCACATGGGCGAGATCACCCTGACCGGACCGCGGGCCGCCGACCTGCTGGACTACGCGCTGGTCGGCAACATCTCGGCGGTGGCCGTCGGCCGGGCCCGCTACACCATGATCTGCGCCGCCGACGGCGGCATCCTCGACGACCTCATCGTCTACCGCCTCGGCGAGAGCGAATTCATGGTCGTCGCCAACGCCTCGAACTCCCAGGTGGTGCTGGACGCGCTCACCGAGCGGGCCGCCGGATTCGACGCGGAGGTCCGCGACGACCGCGAGAACTACGCGCTGCTCGCCATCCAGGGCCCGGAGTCGGCCGGCATCCTCAAGGGCCTGACCGACGCCGACCTGGACGGCCTCAAGTACTACGCCGGGTTGCCGGGCACCGTCGCGGGCGTCCCCGCCCTGATCGCCCGCACCGGCTACACCGGCGAGGACGGCTTCGAACTGTTCGTCGCGCCCTCCGACGCGGTCGCCCTGTGGCAGGCGCTTGTCGGGGCGGGCGCGGGCGTCGGTCTCGTACCGTGCGGCCTGTCCTGCCGGGACACGCTGCGCCTGGAGGCGGGCATGCCGCTCTACGGGCACGAGCTGACCAGCCGGACCACCCCCTTCGACGCCGGTCTCGGCCGGGTCGTGAAGTTCGAGAAGACGACGAACGAGGGCCGCTTCGTCGGGCGCGAGGCGCTCGCCGAGGCCGCCGCCAAGGCGCAGAGCGCGCCGCCGCGCAAGCTGGTCGGCCTGATCGCCGCCGGCCGCCGGGTGCCGCGCGCCGGATTCGCGGTCGTGGACGCCTCGACCGGCGCCGTCATCGGCGAGGTCACCTCGGGCGCCCCCTCCCCCACCCTCGGCAAGCCGATCGCCATCGCCTACGTGGACGCCGGCTACGCGGCGGCCCCCGCCGGAGCCGACGCCGAGGCTTCCCCGGCCGGCCCGACGCCGGGTGTCGCGGTCGACATCCGCGGGACCCATGAGCCGTACGACGTCGTCGCGCTGCCGTTCTACAAGCGCGAGCGCTGACCCGCCCGAGCGCCGGTCCGCCCACCGGGCCTGCGCCGGCGGGCCGCCGTTCGTCCGCCGCCCCGCCGTCGTCCCAGCCGATCTCGCGTCCATTCGTACGCCCCGCTGCGCGAGCACCCCTTCAGATCCGGGAGAATTCCGCCATGAGCAACCCCCAGCAGCTGCGCTACAGCAAAGAGCACGAGTGGCTCACCGCCCCGGTAGAGGGCGTGTCCACCGTGGGCATCACCTCGCACGCCGCCGACGCGCTCGGTGACGTCGTCTTCGTCCAGCTCCCCGAGGTGGGCGACACCGTCACCGCCGGCGAGACCTGCGGTGAGCTGGAGTCGACCAAGTCGGTCAGCGACCTCTACGCACCGGTCACCGGCGAGATCACCGAGACCAACCAGGACGTCGTCGACGACCCGGCGCTGGTGAACTCCGCACCCTTCGAGGGTGGCTGGCTGTTCAAGGTGAAGGTCGAGAAGGAACCGGCGGATCTGCTCTCCGCCGACGAGTACACCGCCTTCACCGGCAACTGAACACACCGCACGGGTCCACACCTCACGGGAAGACACGAATACCTGATGTCGCTTCTCAACGCCTCCCTCCACGAGCTCGACCCGGACGTCGCCGCCGCCGTCGACGCCGAGCTCGTCCGCCAGCAGTCCACCCTTGAGATGATCGCCTCGGAGAACTTCGCTCCGGTCGCCGTCCTCGAAGCCCAGGGGTCGGTTCTCACCAACAAGTACGCCGAGGGCTACCCCGGCCGCCGCTACTACGGCGGCTGCGAGCACGTGGACGTCATCGAGCAGATCGCGATCGACCGCGTCAAGGCCCTCTTCGGGGCCGAGGCCGCGAACGTCCAGCCGCACTCCGGCGCCTCGGCCAACGCCGCCGCGATGTTCGCGCTGCTCAAGCCCGGTGACACGATCCTCGGCCTGGCGCTGGCCCACGGTGGCCACCTGACCCACGGCATGAAGATCAACTTCTCCGGCAAGCTCTACAAGGTCGCGGCCTACCACGTCGACGAGAAGACCAACATCGTCGACATGGAGGAGGTCGAGCGCCTCGCCAAGGAGCACCGCCCGCAGATGATCATCGCGGGCTGGTCCGCCTACCCGCGGCAGCTCGACTTCGCGGAGTTCCGCCGGATCGCCGACGAGGTCGGCGCGTACCTGATGGTGGACATGGCACACTTCGCCGGCCTGGTCGCCGCGGGACTGCACCCCAGCCCGGTGCCGTACGCCGACATCGTCACCACCACCACGCACAAGACCCTCGGCGGTCCGCGCGGCGGCGTGATCCTGTCCAAGGCCGAGCTCGCGAAGAAGATCAACTCCGCGGTCTTCCCCGGCCAGCAGGGCGGCCCGCTGGAGCACGTGATCGCGGCCAAGGCGGTCTCCTTCAAGGTCGCGGCCACCGAGGAGTTCAAGGAGCGCCAGCAGCGCACGCTGGAAGGCGCCAAGATCCTCGCCGAGCGGCTGATGCTGCCCGACGCCACCGAGACGGGCGTCTCCGTCCTCTCCGGCGGCACGGACGTGCACCTGGTCCTGGTGGACCTGCGCAACTGTGAGCTGGACGGCCAGCAGGCCGAGGACCGGCTGCACGAGGTCGGCATCACGGTCAACCGCAACGCGATCCCGAACGACCCGCGGCCCCCGATGGTCACCTCGGGCCTGCGGATCGGCACCCCTGCGCTGGCCACCCGCGGCTTCGACGCCGACGACTTCCGCGAGGTCGCCGACGTCATCGCCGAGGCGCTGAAGCCCTCCTTCGACGAGACGATCTCCAAGGCGCTCGCCGCCCGCGTCTCGGCGCTGGCCGCGAAGCACCCGCTGTACCCCGGGTTGAAGTAGCCTCGGTTCTGGGGCGGGAACGGCGCACACGT
Source organism: Streptomyces sp. H27-D2 (assembly GCF_035828615.1). NCBI lineage: Bacteria > Bacillati > Actinomycetota > Actinomycetes > Kitasatosporales > Streptomycetaceae > Streptomyces > Streptomyces sp. H27-D2. The sequence goes on from NZ_JAYMZR010000013.1 coordinate 61,678, forward strand.
CACCGTTCCCGCCCCGATGAGACGTATCCGCCCTGATACGGCAAACCACCCGCATCCGTCGGCTTGACTCGCTACCCACCGAGTGCCCGGCGGCCCATTCCCCGCTACCGCGGGGATGATCCGGAGTCCGCCACCATGGCCATATCCGTCTTCGACCTCTTCTCGATCGGCATCGGCCCGTCCAGTTCCCACACCGTCGGCCCGATGCGCGCGGCGCTGATGTTCGCCCGCCGCCTCAAGAACGACGGTGTGCTGGCCCACACCACCTCCGTGCGCGCCGAACTCTTCGGCTCGCTCGGCGCCACCGGACACGGCCACGGCACCCCGAAGGCCGTACTGCTCGGCCTGGAGGGAAACTCCCCGCGCAGCGTCGACGTCGAGCACGCCGACGAGGAGGTCGAGCGCATCCGCAGCACCAAGCGGCTGCGACTGCTCGGCGCGGAGATCGGCGACGCCCACGAGATCGACTTCCACGAGCCGACCCAGCTGATCCTGCACCGCCGCCGCTCACTCCCGTACCACGCCAACGGCATGACCCTCTTCGCGTACGACGCCGACGGGCTGCCCCTGCTGGAGAAGACCTACTACTCGGTCGGCGGCGGCTTCGTGGTGGACGAGGACGCGGTCGGCGAGGAACGCATCAAGCTCGACGACACCGTGCTGAAGTACCCCTTCCGCACCGGCGACGAGCTGCTGCGCCTCTCCCGCGAGACCGGCCTGTCCATCGCCGCCCTGATGCTGGAGAACGAGAAGACCTGGCGCACAGAGGACGAGATCCGCACCGGGCTGCTGGAGATCTGGCAGGTCATGCAGGCGTGCGTCTCCCGAGGCATGTCCCGCGAGGGCATCCTCCCCGGCGGCCTCAAGGTCCGCCGCCGCGCCGCCAACTCGGCCCGCCAACTGCGCGCCGAGGGCGACCCGCTGGCCCACTCGATGGAGTGGATCACGCTCTACGCGATGGCGGTCAACGAGGAGAACGCGGCGGGCGGCCGCGTCGTCACCGCCCCCACCAACGGCGCGGCCGGCATCATCCCCGCCGTCCTGCACTACTACATCAACTTCGTGCCGGGCGCGGACGAGGAAGGCATCGTCCGCTTCCTGCTCGCCGCGAGCGCGATCGGCATGCTCTTCAAGGAGAACGCCTCCATCTCCGGCGCCGAGGTCGGCTGCCAGGGCGAGGTCGGCTCCGCCTGCTCCATGGCGGCCGGCGGCCTCGCGGAGGTGCTCGGCGGCAGCCCGGAACAGGTCGAGAACGCCGCCGAGATCGGCATGGAACACAACCTCGGCCTCACCTGCGACCCGGTCGGCGGCCTCGTCCAGATCCCGTGCATCGAGCGCAACGGCATGGCGGCCGTCAAGGCGGTCACCGCCGCCCGGATGGCGCTGCGCGGCGACGGCAGGCACCACGTCTCGCTCGACAAGGTCATCAAGACGATGAAGGAGACGGGCGCGGACATGAAGTCCAAGTACAAGGAGACGGCGCGGGGCGGGCTCGCGGTGAACGTCATCGAGTGCTGATGAACCGCTCCTGAACAGGGGGTTCTCGTCTTTCAGTGCTGTCACGACCTTCCCCGTCCGCACGGCGGATCGTCCCTGACCCCGCTCGTTGCAATACCGCTGGAAGCGGGTGAGGTTGCCGCCGCCGACATAGTGGGCGGCGGAAGGCGTCCGCTATGTTCTTGCCACCCTTGACTGCCTTGGCGATGAGGTAGCCGTCGGCGTCCTCGATCAGGTCCGTGTAGCCGAAGGACGTCAGAACACCAGGCTTGGCGAGGCGTGCCTTGCCGTAGGCGCGGCCGTCGGGGTACCTGTCGTGGTCCCGGCGCCACTCGCCGTAGAACGTCATCAGGTCGCCGCCCCAGCCCGCCACGTCACCGCGGGGGAGGCCAGGGCGGAGCGCACGCCGTTGAAGTACGGGAGGATGTTGCTGGTGATCTCCTCGCTCGTGGCGTCGTAGTCGACCGCGAAGTAGATCGTCGTGCCCCGGTTGAAACCGTAGTGCTCGGCGCGCCCGTGCGCCTTGAGGCCGTGCTGGTAGCCGGAGGAGTAGGAGAAGTCCCCGAGCTTGCGGGCACCGTACTGGAAGATCGGGAAGCAGCGCATCCCGGCGTCGAAGATGGTCGCCGCGCTTGATCAGCTCGCCCATGGTGAACGGACCGAAGCGGTCGGCGAGCGTCTTGATGCCCAGTTCGTGCTGGAAGGCGCGGGTAAGCGCGAACATCGTCGACCAGCCGGTGCGCCCGTTCTCGGGACACGCGTTGTAGCCGGAGACGCCCTTGTACGTGGAGTTGACCCATTTTTGTGCCTTGAGCACCATCGCGTCAGCCATGACCGATGCCTTTCGGTAAGAGAGTGATGTGTAGGCGGTAAGGATCCGTGCCGGCTCGCGCGCCTGGTGCTGGACGAAGTCCCGGGTCGGGAACGCTGCGCCGGCGCTCCGACTCCCTTGCCGCCAGCGTCGTCAGAGTGGAGCCCGCGCAGTGCCCGTACAGGGCGAATAGTCCCTTCGCCGACGCGGTGATGTCCTCGACGATGTGGCTCGCGGCCTCCTCCCACGTCAGCAGCGGCTCGTCGCGTACGGACGGCTCGTAGCCCGGCAGTCCGGCGACCCCTGGCTCCATCCGCGCCGGCAGTCGCTCCGAGGTGGTGGCTGTTCCCATGCGGGAAGCCTGTTACGGCTCACTCTTCGCCCGCTCTCGAAGCGGTCTTCCTCCCGTGAGCGGTTTGAGGATGGCTCGGCAGCGGCCAAGACTCCTTCGAACAACATGAGAAACACAGGAGCAATGCACCTTCGTTGGGGCGAATCGAAGGGAATTGTGCGCAAGAAGGGTGGAAGCTTTCCTTCCGAAACGCGCAAAGATTGCATTAAGTGACATTGACGTCCAAGCAGCGATGGATCCTGGGGGATCTACATCAACAGCCGCATACCCGCACAGTGGGTGAAGGACCGGATTAACATCTCTGTGCTGGGGCCGGTGGTCGCCGCCACCGCACGGGAGCCGCTGGCCATCTGCGGGGATCGACAGCGCAGGACGCTTGCCTCACTGGCCCTCTCTCGCGGACAGATCGTGCCCATCGACCGGCTCATCCACGACGCCTGGGGAGACCGGCCGCCCCGTACGGTCGGCGCCCAGTTGCAGACCAGCATCTGGATGCTGCGCCGCGCACTGGCCGCGGCAGGCGCGCCGCAGAGCGCTGTCGTCTCCTATGCCTCCGGCTACCAACTGGATCGCCCGGCCTTCGTCGTGGACGTGGACGAGTTCCGCCACTCGGTGGGGAACGCCAGGGAACTCCACCGCCGGGACCGGCCCGAGGACGCGCTGCGTGCGCTGAACGACGCGCTGGCTCTATGGCCGGGCCCCGCGCTGGCCGATGCCGACAGCCCCGCCCTGCGGGCCAGGGCAGCGCGACTGGAGGAGGAGCGGCTCGCCGCCCTTGAACAGCGCATCACCCTGGACATCGAGCTGTGCCACTACGAGCAGGCGATCGGCGAGCTGCTGGACCTGGTGCCCCAACACCCCTTCAGGGAAGGGCTCTACGCTGATCTGATGCTGGCCCTGTACTGGACGGGGCGGCAGTCCGAGGCGCTGGCGGTGTTCCGCGACGCACGCGCCACGCTCGCGGGCGAGCTCGGCATCGCTCCCGGACCGCGGCTGAGCGCGCTCGAACAGGCCGTCCTGCGGCAGGACGGCGAGACGCTGCGCCGGAGCGGCGGCCTGGCGCGGGCGCGCTGACCGCCGCGGGGGCGGTGCCCCGTACTGGTTCATGCCTGCGCGAGGTCAACAGCCTTGGCCGGCCCGGAAGGTCATGCGCTCGCCTCGGAGGTCGTCGGCGTCCAGGCTCACGCCTCGCGCGTGGACGTCGGCCAGCCGGACGTAAGGGAACGGGATCGGTGGCAGCGCTCGTGTGGACAGGGCCACTGGCAGCAGGCCGAAGAGGCGGCCGGTGAGCAGTTCGGCGCTCAGGCGTACTGATCCGCGGGCGGTGACTCGGTTGGCGACGACGCACAGATGATCGGCTCCGGTGTATTGCAGGTGGAGGGAGTCGAGTGAGACGGAGTCGGCCCGGCATACTCCGCCGGCGATCGGAAGGGCGGGGCACAGCAGTCCGGTGACGGTCATCGTGCGCGCCGTCAGGCTCACCGGGCCGCCGAGTCGGGGGGCCTTGATTCCGGCGGTCTCGGCGGCGGGGGTGGTCGCGTCGCGGGCTTGGCCCGTCAGGCATGCGGCCAGTGCTGACACCTGGGCGGAGCCGGCCGGGGCGCGGGAGGGCAGCGTGTCGGGCGCGCAGCGCGCCTCGGGGCGCGGTTCTGGTCTCGGCTCCGGTGGGGGTGGGATGTCCGGGCCAGTGTGCGGGGGCGTGGGGGTTCCGGGCCCCGGTGGTGGGGTCGCGAAGGTTGGCCACAGGGGTGCGGCGGTAAGGATCATGACCTGTGCCAGCAGGGCGAGCATGCTCCGGCGGACAGCCGTGGAGGTCACGAGGCGGGCTCGGGCGCGGGTTGTGGCGGTACCACGCGCCACGCCATCGCGAGGGAGCCGCCGAGTACGGCGAGGAGCATGCCCACGAGGAAGCCGCCGAGGTTGGCCATCGGGCCGGAGACGATCCCCAGCACGATGGCCGCGCAGCCAACCGGTCGCGCCCGGTGCGGCCGCCACACCACCAGCGCGGCGCACGCCGTCAGACCGAAGGCGATGAGGATGGCCGAGGTGGCGCCGATGCCCTGGAGGCCGAGCAGTTCGGGGCGTCGCAGCGGGAAGTAGGCGAGTTCGACGGCGGAGGTCGCCATCAGCGCTGCGGCGAACAGGGGGCGGTCGCGCAGGAGTCGGCGGCTCCGGCCGACGCGAGCGGTGAGTCGCGGGAGGCCGGTGGGGGTCACAGGCACGAGTGGTCCCCGAGGGCGACGGCCATGCTCGCGTCCTTGAGGCTGAAGGTGGCTGCCGTGATCGACCAAGCGCGCAGGCGCAGATGGTCGATCTTGAGGGTGCGGGCCTGCTGTCCGTAGGTGCCGGGGGCTCCCTGGGCTCCTGGTACGGAGTCGAGGGTGGCGGCGTCGCGTCCCATCTGCACGCGGCCGAAGGTCATGTCGCCTTCCATGCGGTCCATGTCGATCACCATGTCGTCGGCTTGGACCGGGTGGTCCTCGCCGGAGCGGATGTTCAGCGTGATGTCCCCCAGGGGGGTGTGCGCGACGGCGGACTGGCACAGGTTGGTGATCTTGGCGCTGCCGACGCCCGCGACCGCCACGGCGTGGTGGCGGCCTGCGGCGTCGGTGGTGTGGGAGGCGAACTGCACCGCGTCGGTTCCAGCCAGGTGGTCCGCCCTGACCTGGAAGGTGCTGCCGGAGACGGCGAAGGAGATAGGGACCGCTCCAGCCGTGGTCGCCCACAGGGTTCCCGCGGACAGAGTGAGGGCGACCGTCGCGAGCAGAGCGAAAAGGCGCCGGTCGGTGTGCGACCGCGACCGCCTGCCCACCGAGGCCGCCCCGGTGGCGGAATCGGTCCCCTGCCTGTCCCCGTCGCCCTCGGTGGCTCGGCTGTCGGGCGTGAACATGGGACTCCTCCGCCGATTCGTGATCTTGGCAACGAGCACAACGAGAGAGGCGGGTGCGAGACACGATGAAGCGTGGCTGCCTGACATCCCGCGTAGGGGATCAGGCGCCGACGACGCTGTCGGCGTTCTTCATGCTGCGGGCCAGGTACGCGCTGTCGATGGGGTCCGGGTCAGGAAGGCCGTCCACGGCTCGGAGCAGGTTCGTGCGGTCATAGGTGCGGCGCAGCGCGGTGAACGCCGCCAGGCCGGTCAACTGTTCATCGACCTGCGCCTCGTACGGTGTCGGCGCGGGCAGGGTTGTGACGATCTCCACGACCAGGCCCGGGTAGGCGTGCTCGAACGCCCGCATGAGAACGCCCATCGAGGTGTTGTGGGGGTGCGTGATGTGTATCGTGCGCACGCCTGTTCCTCGATGTGCCGCGGCACGCACCATGGCGTGTGCCGCGTAGTCCACTTGGAGCATGTTGAGGGATCCCTCCGGGTCGGCCCGGAGGCGGATGTGGAGGGTGCCGATGTCGCGCCGGAGCGTCGCGCCCGCGTCGTCGGTGACCGTCAGGCCCGCGTCGATCAGGCGCGTGACAGGGTTCAGGGACTGGGACGGCAGCCCGTCGGGGATCACTTGGTCGAGCACGAGAAGGCTGGGGCGCATGATGGTGACGGCCCGGCCGGTGCGCGCGGCCCACGCGTGGATCAGGCGCTCGCCGTTGAACTTGGTCTCCTCGTAGTAGGTCTGGAATCCGGCCTCCTCGCTCAGGTCGTCTTCCATGATGTGGCCGAGGCGTCGTCGGCCGGCGACGTAGGCGGTGCTGGTGTGGAACAGATGCGCATCGGGTGCCTCGTCTGCCAGCTCCAGCACCGCCCGGGTTCCGCCGATGTTGGTCTTGAACAGTGCCCCGGGGTCGCCCTGGAGAGCCACCCCGGCAGCGCAGTGCCAGATCGCGGTGAGACCGCCGGTCGCTTCGGCGGTCTCGCGTCGGCTGAGTCCCAGGCCGGGCTTGGTGAGGTCGCTCTCGACGTAGCGCAGGCGTTCCAGCGCGCCTGGGGGCGGCGGCGCGGCTTGCGCTGCCTCCAGCACCGCCTCGATCCGGTGGCGCAGTTGCCCGGGGGCTCCCCGTCCCAGGACGGTGATCGTCTCGTCCGCACCGTCGTCGAGCAGGCGGCGCAGGACGCGGGAGCCGAGGAATCCGGTGGCGCCAGTGATCAGTACGGACAAAAGGGGCTCCTGAGGGATCTGGCGCGCATTTTTGTGGGCACCGGGCGACAGAGGACGGTAGGCGCTTCGACGTCGCCACACTAGAGCGCGGCCAACCGCCGTCCACGCCTCGCATTGCGGGGCTCTGGTTGAGGGCGGACCGTACGCGGCGTCGATTCCTCCGACCGGCCAACCCCGTTCGCCCCGGATGTACCAGAAAGACGACGTGTGGGGCGTTCACCCGAAAGAGTCGCGGCCGGACGTACGGTGGCGCCTGCCGGTGCAATTCCCCACAGGGAGGCACCCTCCACGCCGGCAGCTTTGTGTTACCGAATGCACACTGAGAGTGTGTATCCCGTATGACAGCGGTCGGCTGAAGTGCTCGCCGCCGTGAACGCGGACGAGAAGGGCTCACATGCATCGGGACAGGGAAGCCGCACGTCGGGAAGCCATCGCCATCGTGGGAGTGGCCTGCCGGCTGCCCGGCGGTATCGACGGTATGGACGGCCTCTGGGGCGCCCTGGAACAGGGCCGGGACCTCATCGGCCCGGTGCCCGAGGACCGGTTCGAGGCCGACCGGTTCGTCGACACGACGCGCCCGCGCGTCGGCAAGAGCTACACCGCCGCCGGCGGCTTTCTGGATGACATCGCCGGCTTCGACGCCGGCTACTTCGGCATGTCCCCCAAGGAGGCCGGCCAGGTCGACCCGCAGCACCGGCTCCTGCTGGAGCTGACGGCCGAGGCCCTCGACGACGCCGCCATCGCCCCGGAGGCGCTGGCCGGCTCGGACACCGCCGTCTACGTCGGGATCTCCGACAACTCCTACGGCTTCATGCAGATGACGTCGCCGCACACGATCAACGCCTACACGATGTCGGGGGCCGCTTCCTCCATCGCCGCCAATCGCCTCTCCTACACCTTCGACCTGCACGGTCCCAGCATGGCCATCGACACCGCGTGCTCGTCGTCGCTGGTCGCCCTGGACCGCGCCTGCAGCACTCTGTGGGCGAATACCAGCCGGGCCGCGCTGTGCGGCGGAGCGAACATGCTGCTGTCGCCGTCCCACTACGTCGGATTCTCCCAGGCGTCGATGCTGTCGGTCCGCGGCAAGTGCGCCTCCTTCTCAGCCCAGGCCGACGGGTTCGTCCGCGCCGAGGGCGGCGCGGTAGTCCTCCTCAAGCGGCTGAGCGACGCGCTCGCCGACGGAGACCGCGTCCACGGCGTCATCCTGGGCAGCGCCACCAACAGCGACGGCAAGACCATGGGCCTGGCCCTGCCGAACCCCCAGGCCCAGGAGGACCTGCTGCGCCAGGTCTACGCCGACGCGGGCGTCAGCCCCGACGAGGTGGTGTACTTCGAGGCGCACGGCACCGGCACTCCTGTCGGCGACCCGCTGGAGGCGCAGGCCATCGGCCGCGCGCTGGGCATCCGGCGCGTCACCGGCGACCTGCCGATCGGCTCGGTCAAGACCAACCTGGGGCACCTGGAGCCTGCCTCCGGTTTGGCAGGCCTGTGCAAGGGACTGCTGGTGCTCCAGCACCGGACGGTGCCCGCCTCGCTGCACTGCGAACAGCCGCACCCCGACATCGACTTCGCCGGACTCGGCCTGCGGGTCGAGACCCGACGGCGGCCCCTGCCCGCCACCGAGCGCCCCGTCGTGGGCGTGAACTCCTTCGGCTTCGGCGGCGCCAACGCGCACACCATCCTCGCCGCCGCCCCACCCGTCGCGGAACCCGCCGCGTCCGCGATGCCGCCCGAGGGGCTGCCGGTCCTGGTCTCGGCACGCACCGAACAGGCGCTGACCGAAGCGGTGGCCCGGATCGCGAGCCGCCTGGCCGATACGCCGCCCCAGGAGTTCCGCGACCTCGCGTACACCTCGTGCCGCCGTCGTGGCCGGCACGAGCAGCGCGCCGTCGTCCTGGCCCGCACGCCGGACGAGGCGGCCCGCGAGTTCACCCGGCTCGCCGACCTCGACGCTGTCCCCGACACCGCGCCGCGAGCCGTCGGCGAAGCACCGGGCGCGGATAGCCTCCAGGACGATTCGACACCGAAAGACGAGCCCGCGGCGGGAACCCTCGCAACTGCGACGGAAACCACAACCGAGACTGCGACGGCAGGCACCGAACCGGCCGGCGAGGCGGCATCGTTCGCGGTCGGCGCGCGGGCCAAGGCGGTCGCCCGGGGCCGGATGGTGTTCGTCTTCTCGGGCAACGGATCACAGTGGGCCGGCATGGGCGCCGACCTGGCGCGCAGCGATTCCGTCTTTCGCGACGCGGTGGCCCGGGTGGACGAGGAGCTGACTCCTCTCCTGGGCTGGTCGGTGGCCGAGGCGCTGGCCGAGCCTGCTGAGCGGTGGCGGCTGGGGGCGACCGAGGTCGCGCAGCCGCTGCTGTTCGCGGTGCAGGTCGGCGTGGCGGCCACGCTGCGCGAGCGGGGGATCGAGCCCACGGCGGTGCTCGGGCACAGCGTCGGCGAGGTCGCCGCGGCGCATTGCGCCGGCGCGCTGACGCTCCCCCAGGCGGCGCGGGTCATCGCTGAACGCAGCCGGGTCCAGGGAAGCACCCGCGGCGGCGGCCGGATGGCCGCGGTCGGACTCTCGGCGGAGCAGGCTGCCGACGAACTGGCCGCGTATGGCGGTCGGCTGGAGCTCGCCGGGGTCAACAGTGCCCAGGACGTGACCGTCGCCGGCGATGCCCATGCGCTGGCTGAGCTGGGCGAACGCCTGTCCGGGCGCGGGGTGTTCTTCCGTGACCTCGACCTGGACTATGCCTTCCACAGTCGCTCCATGGACGGCCTGGAGGAGCCGCTGGCCACCGCGCTGGCCGGTCTGGCGCCCGGGTCGGTCGCGATCCCGTTCTATTCCACCGTCACCGGCGCCCGGGCACGGGGCGCCGACCTGGACGCGGCGTACTGGTGGCACAACGTGCGCCGGCCGGTCCGGTTCGCCGACGCGGTGGAACAGGCGATCGAAGACGGCGGCGATGTCTTCCTCGAAATCGGCCCGCACCCGGCCCTGCGGACCTACCTGCGGCGCATCGCCGCCCAGCGCCCGCGGGTTCCCGTCACCGTCCTTCCGACCCTGGGCCGCGACGGCGACGGACCGGCGGCCCTCGCCACTGCCCAGGCGGCGCTGATCGCCACCGGAGCCGACCTCGACTGGGCCCGGTACTTCCCCCACCCGGGCCACGTCACCGACCTGCCCGCCTACCCCTGGCAGCGCGAACGGCACTGGAACGGCACCCGCGAAAGCTGGATCAACTCCAGCGGCGACGGCATCCTGCGCCACCCGCTGCTCGGCGAACGGCTGCCCGCCCCGCACCCGGTGTGGCAGGCCACCATCGAACCGGTACTCACCCCCTGGCTGGCCGACCACCAAGTGGCCGGCTCCGTCGTGATGCCGGCGACCGGCTTCGCCGAGATGGCCCTGGCCGCCGGACGGGCCCTCGCGGACGGGCCGGTGGAACTCGAACACCTCGACATCAGCAACGCCCTGGTCATCCCCTGGACCGACCCGTCCGCGATCCGCACCCAGGCCGCCGTCCACCCGGACGACGGCACGGTGACCCTCACCAGCACCGACCGCACCACCACCACCACCACCGACCCGCGACCGCACGCCCGGGGCCGGGTCCGTGCTCTCCTGCGCGCCCGCCCCGAACCCATTGACCTCGGCGCGGCCCGCGCCCGCTGCCCCCGGCTGACCACCGCCGACGAGCACTACCGGTCCTGCGCGGCGGCCGGCCTCACCTACGGCCCCGCCTTCCAGGTCCTGCGCGAACTGCGGGTAGGCGAGCGGGAAGTCGTCGCGCGCTACCACCACGACACCCCCGGCGATCCCTACACCGCGCACCCGGCGCTGGTCGACGGCGCCCTCCAAGCCGGAGCCCCGCTGCTGGCCACGAGCGTGTCCGACGGGCACGCCTACCTGCCGGCCGCCATCGGCGCCGTCCGCGTCTGGACCACCCCCACGACCACAGGCCAGGTGTGGGTGCGCGAGCGCTCCCGGATCGGCGACGAGGTCTGCTGGGACATCACCATCACCGACGACGACGGGAACGTCAGCGTCCAACTCGACGGCTGCCGCCTGCGCCGCCTCGCCGTCGGCCGCCGCACCCCCCACACCACCTACCACACCGAACTGCGCGCCGCCCCGCACCCCGAAGCACCCTGCCTACCCTCCCCGCTGCCCTCCCCGCAGGCGGTCGAAAAGGCCGCCGGTGAACGCATCGCCGCCCTCCGCGCCGACTGGCACCAGGCGGGCTACGAACGGTTCGCCCCTGTCGCCAAAACGAGCACGGCACGCCGTTACGGCACGGCCCTCGCCGGCCTCCTTCCCGACCCGGCCAGGCCCTTCAGCGTGGACGATCTGGTGGCAGCGGGCATGCAGCCGCGCTACCGCCGCCTGGTCACCCTGCTCATTCCGCTGATGGAACGACACGGCGTCCTCGCGCCGGAGCCGGACGGACGATGGCTGCTGACCGCGAGGGACTTCCCCGTCGATTCACTCACCTGGCAGGCCACTACGGACGTACCGAAGTTCGTCACCGAAATCGCGCTCAGCTCCCACCAGGCAGCTCACCTCAAGCAGGTGCTGCGCGGTGAGGAGGACCCGTTGGACCTCCTGGTCTCGGATCCGGTGACCCGGGCTCTGGAGCAGTTCTACGACACCGCCCCCGTATGCCGCTTCCACAACCGCGTCGCGCAGGCGCTGCTGCGCGAAATGGTGCGCGACTGGCCGGCGGATCGTCCGCTGCGTGTCCTGGAGCTCGGGGCCGGCACCGGCGGTACCACGGCCGCGCTGCTGCCGCTGCTCCCGGCGGAGCGGACCCGCTACTGCTTCAGCGACATCTCCCCGCTGTTCTTCTCCCGGGCCCAGCAGCGCTTCGCGGCCTACGACTTCATCGACTACCGCACCCTCGACCTCGACAAGGACCTCACAGAACAAGGCCACCCGGCGCACGGATTCGACGTTGTGGTGGCGGTCAACTCCCTCCACACCGCCAAAGACCTGGAAGCGGCGCTGCGCGGGGTGGCTCCGCTGCTGGCACCGGGGGGCCAGCTCCTGGTATCGGAGTCACACGACCCGGAGATGCTGGCCCCGATCTTCGGCACCCTTGACAGCTTCCACGGCAACACCGACACCGACCTGCGGCCCCGCTCCCTGCTGCTGCCGCGCGAACAGTGGCCGCCCCTGCTGGAGCGATGCGGCTACACCGACGTCATCCAGACCGGCCACGACGCGAAGCCCTCGCGCGAGCACTTCTCGGTGCTGCTCGCCGTCGCCCCGCACAGCACGCCGGCACCACCGCCCCCACCGTCCGCCGCCGGTCCGGGCACGGCGTTCGTCATCGCGGCCGAGACGGCCGACGAGGACCAGCTGGCCCACGCCGTCGCCGAGGTCCTGAACTCCGGTGGCGACGCGACGGTGCGCGTCACCCGAGCGGAAACCGACACGACGGCCTGGGACCGACTGCTGGACTTCACCACCGTCCCCGAAGACGCCGCCATCACCTCCCCGGTGACGATGGCCGCGACCCACACGGTCGACATCATGTTCGTCCTCGCGGGTTCCTCAGGTGACGAGCCGCAGGATCCGGTCGCCAAGGCCGTGGCCCACGCCTTGACGCTGCGCGCCATCGCGGCCGCCTGCGAGGCTCTGCCCCGTGCGGTGCGCACCCGGTTGTGGCTGGTGACCCGGTCCAGTGGGGCCGTGCCCACCTTCGCCCGCATCACCGATCCCGTCGACGCCGCCGCCTGGGGGGTGGCGCGGTGCCTGGTCAACGAGCATGCCGACCTGGAGGGTCGTCGCATCTGCCTGGAGCGGAGCGCGGACCTGACCGCCGACGCGCGGCGGCTGGCCCGCGAACTGCTCGACCCCACCGACGAGGACGAGATCGTCCTGACGGCGAGCGGCCGGTTCGTCCCCCGCGAGAAGCACCGCCCCACCGCCCGGCCGACCGAGGACCCGATCCCGTTCACCCTGCGGGTACGCAACCCCGGACTCTCCTACGGCCTGGCCTGGGAGGAGGTCCACCAGCCGGAACCAGGGCCGGGAGAAATCGCCGTCCAGGTGCGGGCCGCCGCCCTGAACTACCGCGACCTGATGCAGGCCACCGGCCTGCTGCCCGCCGAAGTCGTCGAAGGCACGCCGTCCGAACACGGACTCGGCCTCGAATACGCCGGCGTCATCACCGCCTGCGGCCCCGGCGTGATCAGCCTCAAACCGGGCGACCGCGTCGCCGGCATGGCCGCCGCCTCCCTGGCCACCCACACCGTGACCCCCGCAGCGGCCGCCTGGGCCATCCCGGACGACGTCACCTACAGTGAGGCAGCCACCGCACCCGTGGCCTTCGCCACCGTCATCTACAGCCTCAAACGCCTGGCCCGCGTCCAGGCCGGCGAGACGATGCTGGTCCACGGGGCCGCGGGCGGCGTCGGACTCGCGGCCGTCCAGTACGCCAAGGCACACGGCATCACAGTGATCGCCACAGCGGGCAGCGACCTCAAACGCGCCTACCTACGCGCGCTGGGCATCGACCACGTCCTGGACTCCCGCAGCCTGCACTTCGCCGACCAGATCCGGGACATCACCGGCGGACGGGGCGTCGACATCGTGCTCAACTCCCTCGCCGGCGAAGCCATCCCCCGCAGCCTGGAACTGCTCCGCCCCGGAGGCCGCTTCCTCGAACTCGGCAAACGCGACATCCACGAGAACAAACCCCTCTCCCTGCGCCCCTTCGGCAACAACATCACCTTCTCCGGCGTCGACCTCACCGCCATCACGGAGGTGCCTCAGGAGATCAGTCCGGTCTTCGCGGAGTGCGAGAGGCTGCTGCGCGAGCGGGTGTGCCGCCCGCTGCCGCACAGCGTCTTCCCCGCGGCCCGCGTCGCCGACGCCTTCCGCCTGATGCAGCACTCCCGGCACATCGGCAAAGTCGTCGTCACCTTCGACCCCTTGGACGAACCCCCGACGGTCGAGCCGATCCCCCGCCCGCACACGCTGCACCCGGAAGCCACCTATCTGGTCTCCGGCGGACTGAGCGGCTTCGGCGCCGCCACCGCCGGCTGGCTCGCCGACCGGGGTGCCCGCCACCTGGCCCTGGTCGGCCGACGCGGCGCCAACACCCCCGAAGCACCCCAGATCCTGGCCACGCTCGCCGAACGCGGGGTCACCGCCACGGCGTACGCCGCCGACGCGGCCGACCTGGACGCCATGCGGAACATCGTCGACACGATCGACGCGAACGGCCATCCGCTGCGCGGCGTGGTCCACTGCGCGATGCACCTCGACGACGCCCCGCTCGTGGATCTGGACGCGGAACGCATCGCCGCCGTACTCAAACCCAAGATCGGCGGAGCCGCCGTCCTGGACACCCTCACCCGAGGCCGGGACTGCGAACTGTTCCTCCTCTACTCCTCCGGCACTGCCCTGTTCGGGAACGTCCAGCAGACCGTGTACGCGGCGGGGAACCTCTATCTGGAAGCCCTGGTGCGCCAGCGGCGACAGCAGGGACACAGCGGCCTCGCCATCGCCTGGGGAGCCATCGGTGAAACCGGCTACGTGGCCCGCAACGGGCTGACCGAGAGTCTCAAGAGCCTGGGTCTCGAAGCGATCCTCCCGCACGAGGCATTCGCGGTCGCGGAACGCCTCTTGGACTCCCACGCCGTCGTCGCGGGCACGGGGCGCTACAACTGGGCCAGAAGCGGCGCGATCCTGACGTTGCCGAACACTCCGCGCATGGCGAACCTGGTCCCCGCCCGCGGCGAACAAAACGGCTTCACCCGCGAAGACCTCCTCAGCGGAATGCCCAGCGAGGAAGCGCTGGCCTTCCTGACCGAGAACCTGACCACCCTGCTCGCCCAAGTCCTCCACATGGACTCCACCCAGCTCGACCACAACCGACGGCTCGACGACTACGGCATGGACTCGCTGATGGGCGCCGAACTGCTGATCTCCCTCCAGCAGCGGTACCAGGTCGACATCCCGCCCATGGAACTCCTGCGCAGCAACGGCACAATCGCGGACATCGCCCAGATCATCCACCTGCGCCTCGGCCTCGGCCAAACCGGCGCCACCCCGGCCGCCACCCCGGCCGCCACCCCGGCCGCCACCGCGACCGCCCATCCATCCTCAGAACCACACCCGACCGACGACGCACCCGCTTCCATTCCGCTCCAGCAGCCAGCGCCCGCTGAGGAGATCACCAGCACGCCCACGATGGCCTAGCGACGGCACCCGGGACGCGGGGCGCGAACTCCGTTCGGAGCAACGCCCCGCGTCCCGGGACCCGACCATTCAGCTGCCGGCATGAAGTCCAAGTACCAGGAGACGGCGCGGCGCGGCGCGGCGCGGCGCGGCGCGGGCTCGCGGTCAACGTCATCGAGTGCTGAGCCGACCGGTCCCGCCCCCGCCGGAGCGGTCAGCCGTCGCCCTCCAGTTCGCCCTCCGTCTCCAGGAACACCTCGCGCAGGGCGGCCAGCGCGGCCGGGTCGGGCTTGGCCCACATGCCGCGTGACTCGGCTTCGAGCAGGCGTTCCGCGATGCCGTGCAGCGCCCAGGGGTTGGCCTCCTGGAGGAAGGCGCGGTTCTCCGGGTCCATGACGTAGGTCTCGGTGAGCTTGTCGTACATCCAGTCGGCCACCACGCCGGTCGTGGCGTCGTAGCCGAAGAGGTAGTCGACGGTCGCGGCGAGTTCGAAGGCGCCCTTGTAGCCGTGCCGGCGCATCGCCGCGATCCAGCGGGGGTTGACGACGCGGGCGCGGAACACCCGTGAGGTCTCCTCGACGAGGGTGCGGGTGCGGACCGACTCCGGGCGGGTGGAGTCGCCGATGTACGCCTCGGGGGCGGTGCCCTTCAGGGCGCGGACGGTGGCGACCATGCCGCCGTGGTACTGGAAGTAGTCGTCGGAGTCGGCGATGTCGTGTTCGCGGGTGTCGGTGTTCTTGGCGGCGACCGCGATGCGCTTGTACGCGGTCTCCATCTCGTCGCGGGCCGGCCGTCCGTCGAGTTCGCGGCCGTAGGCGTAGCCGCCCCACACCGTGTAGACCTCGGCGAGGTCGGCGTCGGTGCGCCAGTCGCGGCTGTCGATGAGCTGGAGCAGGCCCGCGCCGTAGGTGCCGGGGCGGGAGCCGAAGATGCGGGTGGTGGCGCGCCGCTCGTCGCCGTGTTCGGCCAGGTCGGCCTGGGTGTGGGCGCGGACGAAGTTGGCGTCGGCGGGCTCGTCCAGGGAGGCGGCGAGCCGCACCGCGTCGTCCAGCAGCCCGATGGTGTGCGGGAAAGCGTCGCGGAAGAAGCCGCTGATGCGCAGCGTGACGTCGATGCGCGGGCGGCCCAGTTCCCCGGGGGTGATCGCCTCCAGGCCGGTGACCCGGCGCGAGGCGTCGTCCCAGACCGGGCGGACGCCGAGCAGCGCGAGGGCCTCGGCGATGTCGTCGCCGGAGGTGCGCATGGCGCTGGTGCCCCACAGGGACAGTCCGACGGAGGTCGGCCAGTCGCCGTTGTCGGCGCGGTAGCGCTCCAGCAGCGAGTCGGCGAGCGCCTGGCCGGTCTCCCACGCGAGGCGGCTGGGTACGGCCTTGGGGTCGACGGAGTAGAAGTTGCGGCCGGTCGGCAGGACGTTGACGAGTCCGCGCAGCGGGGAGCCGGAGGGGCCGGCCGGCACGAAGCCGCCGTTGAGGGCGTGCACGGCGTGGTCGATCTCGTCGGTGGTCGCGGCCAGTCGCGGGACCACCTGGCGGGCCGCGAAGTCCAGTACGTCGCGGACTCCCGCGAGCTGATCGTCGGGGAGTCCCGCGGTCACCGCGGCCACCGCCGCCGGGTCCCAGTCCGCGTCGTCCATCGCCTGGACCAGGGCGCGGGCGCGCTCCTCGGTCTCGTCGGCGTTGCTGCGGGTGGCGGCCGACTCGTCCAGGCCGAGCGCCTCGCGCAGGCCGGGCAGGGCGGCCTGGCCGCCCCAGATCTGCCGGGCGCGCAGGATCGCGAGCACCAGGTTGACGCGCGCCTCGCCGGTGGGCGCGCCGCCCAGCACATGCAGGCCGTCGCGGATCTGGGCGTCCTTGATCTCGCACAGCCAGCCGTCGACGTGCAGCAGGAAGTCGTCGAAGCCGTCGTCGTCGGGGCGGTTCTCCAGGCCGAGGTCGTGGTCGAGCTTGGCGGCCTGGATCAGGGTCCAGATCTGGGCCCTGATGGCGGGCAGCTTGGCCGGGTCCATGGAGGCGATGGCCGCGTGCTCGTCGAGGAGCTGTTCGAGCCGCGCGATGTCGCCGTACGACTCGGCGCGGGCCATCGGCGGTACGAGGTGGTCGACCAGGGTGGCGTGCACCCGGCGCTTGGCCTGGGTGCCCTCGCCCGGGTCGTTGACCAGGAACGGGTAGATCAGCGGGAGGTCGCCGAGGGCCGCGTCGGGCGCGCAGGACGCGGACATCCCGGCGTTCTTGCCGGGCAGCCACTCCAGGTTGCCGTGCTTGCCCAGGTGCACCATGGCGTCCGCGCCGAAGCCGCCGTCCTGCTGCGAGGCCTGGATCCAGCGGTAGGCGGCCAGGTAGTGGTGCGAGGGCGGCAGGTCGGGGTCGTGGTAGATCGCGATCGGGTTCTCGCCGAAGCCGCGCGGCGGCTGGATGAGGACCAGCAGATTGCCGCGGCGCAGCGCGGCGAGCACGATGTCGCCCTCGGGGTTGCGGCTGCGGTCGAGGAACATCTCTCCGGGCGGCGGGCCCCAGTGCCGCTCGACGGCCTCGCGCAGCACCTTGGGGAGTTCGTCGTACCAGCGCCGGTAGTCGGCCGCCGGGATGCGGACCGGGTTGCGGGCGAGCTGGTCCTCGGTGAGCCATTCCTGGTCGTGGCCGCCGGCCGCGATCAGTGCGTAGATCAGCTCGTCGCCGTCGCCGGACTCCAGCCCGGGGACCGGCTCGTCGCCGTAGTCGTAGCCGTCGGCGCGCAGCCGGCGCAGCAGGGCCACAGCGCTCGCGGGGGTGTCGAGGCCGACCGCGTTGCCGATCCGGGAGTGCTTGGTGGGGTAGGCGGACAGCACCAGCGCGAGGCGCTTGTCGGGGTTGGGGATGTAGCGCAGCCGTGCGTGGCGGACGGCGATTCCGGCGACGCGGGCGGCGCGTTCGGGGTCGGCCACGTAGGCGGGCAGGCCGTCCTCGTCGATCTCCTTGAAGGAGAACGGGACGGTGATCAGCCGGCCGTCGAACTCGGGCACGGCGACCTGGCTCGCGGCGTCCAGCGGCGAGATGCCCTCGTCGCTGTCCTCCCACGCGCTGCGCGATCCGGTCAGGCACAGCGCCTGGAGGATCGGTACGTCGAGCGCGGCGAGCGCGCCCGCGTCCCACGCGTCCTCCTCGCCGCCGGCCGAGGCCGCGGCGGGCTTGGTGCCGCCGGCCGCGAGGACGGTGGTGACGATGGCGTCGGCGTCGCCCAGGGCGGCGAGCAGTTCCGGCTCGGGGGCGCGCAGCGAGGCGACGTACAGCGGAAGGGCGCGGCCTCCGGCGTTCTCGACGGCGGTGCACAGCGTCTCGATGAAGGCCGTGTTGCCGCTCATGTGGTGCGCGCGGTAGTAGAGGACGGCGATCAGCGGCCCGGCGGCGTCCGCACCGGCGGTGCGTCCCAGCGGCCCCCAGGTGGGCGCGGGGGCGGGCGGCTCGAAGCCGTGTCCGGTCAGCAGCACCGTGTCGGAGAGGAACAGCGCGAGCTGTTCGAGGTTGGCGGGTCCGCCGTGGGCGAGGTAGGCGTGCGCTTCGGCGGCGATGCCGATGGGGACCGTCGAGGCTTCCATCAGCTGGGCGTCGGGGGCCTGCTCACCGGTGAGGACCACGACCGGCCTGCCCTCCGCGAGCAGCAGGTCGATGCCTTCCTGCCAGGCGCGCAGGCCGCCGAGGAGGCGTACGACGACGAGGTCCGCGCCGTCCAGCAGGGCGGGCAGTTCAGCGAGGTCGAGCCTGGCCGGGTTCGCGAACCGGTAGGGGACGGCTCCGCCCGCGGCACGGGCGCTGAGCAGGTCGGTGTCGGAGGTCGAGAGCAGCAGAATCATGCGGCGCCTGGCCTTCCTCGGGGTCCGCGCCCCGGGCAGTGGAAGACAGCGGGAGTTCCTGGCTCATCCGGATGTAACCGGATTCACAGTGGCGGGACCGCGCCGGGTTCTCACCGGGCTTCCTCCGTGTCGCCGTCTTCGGCGGTGACGGGCCGAGTGGCCGGTCACCGAGCATAGTAAGGGCCGTGGCGAACGGACGGGGCATACGCCCGGTGTGATGGTCGGTATGCTCGCCGCCATGCCACCTGCGCCTTCGCCCGTCCCGACCGGGGACGCATCCCACATACGGGACCGTGGCGACGCCTGTCCCGGCGCGCTGCGCCTGCACACCGCGGACGACGGCGCCCTGGCCCGCGTCCGCATCCCGGCGGGCGCGCTGACCGCCCGCCAGGCGGACGCTCTCGCGGACGCGGCCGAGCGGCTCGGCGACGGCAACCTGGACCTCACCTCCCGCGGCAACGTCCAGCTCCGCGGGCTCGCCGCCGACTGCGGCGCGGAGCTGGCCCGCGCCCTGCACGACGCGGGCCTGCTGCCCGCGCCCCGGCACGAGCGCGTCCGCAACATCGTGGCCTCCCCGCTCTCCGGGCTCGACGGCTCGCGGCCCGACGTACAGCCCTGGGCCCGGTCGTTGGACGAGCTGCTGTGCGCGAGCGAGAGTGCGACCGAGCTGTCCGGGCGCTTCCTCTTCGCATGCGACGACGGACGCGGTGACGTCGCGGCGCTCGGCGCGGATGTGACGGTGCTCGCGGAGCGGTCGGGCCGGCAGGCCCTGGTACGGATCGGAGCCGGCCCCGCGGCGGTACGGGTCGCGGCGGCGGACGCGGCCCGTGCCGCGCTGCTGGCCGCCGAGGTGTTTCTCGCTGTCGCGCGGGAGGGGTGGCGCGAGGGGGGCGGCACGCGGGCTTGGCGGGTGCGGGATTTGGGGGTCGGGGTCGCGGGTGCGGGTGGGGGTTCCGGCGCGGGCGGCGCTGGGGTCTCCGCCGAGGCCGTCTCCGGGGCTTCCCCCGAGCCGGGAGCCGGGCTCGCCGCCGGGCAGGCCCCCGGACTTCCCGGAGCGTCGGACCCCGGGCTTCCGGCCGGGGCCGCTTCCGGACTCCCTGCCGAACCGGCCCCCGGGCCCCCCGTCGGGCAAGACGCGCTGTCCGCACCCGGGTTCGCCCGGTGGCTGACCGCTCACGGCATCGACGCGCGATACGAGCCCGAGCCCCCGGCGGCCTTGCGTCCGGGAGCTGAGAGGGGGCTCGCCCCCACCCCCGGCCTCATCCCCGCCCCCGACGGCCGCGCCGCGCTCTCCGTGCTCGCGCCCCTCGGCCGACTGACCTCCGCGCAATGGCGGAAGCTGGCCGCGATCGCCGCCGAGTACGGTTCGGGCGGGCTGCGGGTGACGCCCTGGCGGGGCGTGGTGCTGCCCGGCGTGCCCGCCGGCGCGGCCCCCCGGCTGCTGGCGGAACTCGACGACGCCGGGCTGGTCACCACCCCCGGCTCCCCCTGGCTGGGGGTCGGGGCCTGCACCGGGCGGCCCGGCTGCGCCAAGTCCCTCTCCGACGTACGGGCCGACGCCTCGGCTGCCCGCGACGCGGGCAGCGGCGGCCTGCCGGTCCACTGGTCCGGCTGCGAACGCCGTTGCGGACACCCGCAGGGGACCTCGTGGGTCGACGTGGTGGCCACGCCCGACGGCTATGACATCTCCGCGCACGGCGCGCCCGTGCGGCGCGGCGTGCAGCCCACAGAACTCGCTGACGCCCTCGCGGCGGCGCGCATCACCCCGGCACAGCAGTCCACCCCGGCACAGCAGTGAAGAAATGAGCGAGACCACAGTGTTTGAGTACCAGAAGGACGGCGCGGCCATCTACCGGCAGTCCTTTGCCACGATCCGCGCCGAGGCGGACCTCGCGGGCCTGCCCGCCGACGTCTCCCAGGTCGCCGTGCGGATGATTCACGCCTGCGGGATGGTCGACCTGGTGCGCGACGTCCTCTATACCCCCGGGGTGGTGGCGCGCGCCCGTGAGGCGCTGCGGGCGGGCGCGCCGATCCTCTGCGACGTCGCCATGGTCGCCAGCGGCGTCACCCGCAAGCGGCTGCCCGCGGACAACGAGGTGCTGTGCACCCTGTCCGACCCGTCGGTGCCGGACCTGGCGGCCAGGATGGGCACGACGCGCAGCGCCGCCGCGATGGAGCTGTGGCGCGACCGGATGGAGGGCGCGGTGGTGGCCGTCGGCAATGCGCCGACCGCCCTCTTCCGGCTGCTGGAGATGATCGAGGAGGGGGCCCCTAGGCCGGCCGCCGTCATCGGCGTCCCGGTCGGCTTCGTCGGCGCCGCCGAATCGAAGGACGCGCTCGTGGCACACGCCTCGGGCCTGGAACACCTGGTCGTCCGGGGACGGCGGGGCGGCAGCGCCATCGCCGCCGCCGCGATCAACGCGATCGCGAGCGAGGAAGAATGAGCGCGGACAACACCAGCACACCGGGCAGCGGCACACCGGACACCGCTGCGGCGAACACCGCCGCACCGAACACCGCCGCGCCGGACCGCACCCCGCACAGCGGCACCGGGGGCAGCGGCACCGGGGGCGGCGGCCCCGAAAGCAGCGCCGCCGCAGGCACCGGCACTGGTCGCCTCTACGGCGTCGGCCTGGGCCCCGGCGACCCGTCGCTGATGACCGTACGGGCCGTACGGGTCATCGCCGAGGCCGACGTGATCGCGTACCACAGCGCCCGGCACGGCCGCTCGATCGCCCGCTCCATCGCCGCCGAGCACCTGCGCCCCGACCACGTCGAGGAGCCGCTGGTCTACCCGGTCACCACCGGGATCACCGACCACCCCGGCGGCTACCAGGGCGCGATGGACGAGTTCTACACCGAGGCCGCCGCCCGGCTCGCCGTGCACCTGGACGCCGGGCGCACCGTCGCCGTGCTGGCCGAGGGCGACCCGCTCTTCTACGGCTCGTACATGCACATGCACAAGCGGCTGGCCCACCGCTATCCGACCGAGGTCATACCCGGCGTCACCTCGGTGAGCGCCGCCGCGGCCCGTCTGGGCGCCCCGCTCGTCGAGGGCGAGGAGGTCCTGACGATCCTGCCGGGCACCCTCCCCGAGGAGGAGTTGACGGCCCGGCTGGCCTCGACCGACTCGGTCGTGGTCATGAAGCTGGGGCGCACCTTCCCCACCGTGCGCCGGGCCATCGAGCGCTCCGGGCGGCTGCCGCAGGCGCGCTACGTCGAGCGCGCGACGATGAGCGGCGAGCGGACCGGCGCGCTGGCCGGGATCGACCCCGAGTCGGTGCCGTACTTCTCGGTCGCCGTGCTGCCGAGCCGCGTCAACCACCCGCAGCCGGCCGCCGAACAGGGCGAAGTGGTCGTCGTCGGGACCGGTCCCGCGGGCCCGCTGTGGCTGACCCCCGAGACGCGCGGCGCGCTGGGCGCCGCCGACGACCTGGTCGGCTACACCACGTACCTGGCCCGGGTGCCGGAGCGCGCCGGACAGGTCCGGCACGGCTCCGACAACAAGGTCGAGGCCGAACGCGCCGAGTTCGCCCTCGACCTGGCCCGGCGCGGCCGGCGGGTGGCCGTGGTCTCGGGCGGCGACCCCGGCGTCTTCGCGATGGCGACGGCCGTGCTGGAGGTCGCCGCGCAGGAGGGGTACCGGGACGTCCCCGTACGGGTGCTGCCCGGCGTCACCGCCGCCAACGCGGCCGCCGCGAAGGCGGGCGCGCCGCTCGGCCACGATTACGCGGTGCTGTCGCTGTCCGACCGGCTCAAGCCGTGGGAGGTCGTCGCCGGGCGACTGCACGCCGCAGCCGCGGCCGACCTGGTGCTGGCCCTGTACAACCCCGGCTCACGCAGCCGCACCTGGCAGGTCGGCAAAGCCCGCGAGCTGCTGCTGGAGCACCGCGCGCCCGACACCCCGGTGGTGCTGGGCCGCGATGTGGGCGGCCCCGAGGAGTCCGTACGCATCGTGCGGCTCGCGGACCTCGACCCGGCCGAGGTCGACATGCGCACGATCCTGCTCGTCGGCTCCTCGCAGACCCGGGTGGTCCGGCGCGGCGGCGGCGAGGAGATCGTCTGGACGCCGCGCCGCTACCCGGAGGACTGACGGACCCAGGCGGCCGCCTCCTCGGGGGTGGCCGCGACCGTCACCCCGTCCGGCGCCGGCGGCCGGCGCACGACGACGACGGGCAGGCCCGCCTCCCGGGCCGCCCTGAGCTTGGGTGCGGTGGCCGCGCCGCCGCTGTCCTTCGTCACCAGGACGTCGATACGGGCGCGGCGCAGCAGTTCGCGCTCGCCGTCGAGGGCGAACGGGCCGCGGTCGAGCAGGACTTCCATCCGGGCCGGGAACGGCGGCTCGGGCGGGTCGACGGACCGTACGAGGAACCACAGGCCGTCGAGGTGCGCGAAGGCGGCGAGCCCCATCCGGCCGGTCGTGAGGAAGACCCTCCGGCCCAGCGCGGGCAGCGCCTCCGCTGCCTCTTCCAGCGAGCCGACCGAGCGCCAGTCGTCGCCCTCGACCGGGACCCAGGAGGCCCGCCGCAGGGCCAGCAGCGGAACATCGGCCGCGGCGGCGGCCCCGGCCGCGTTGAAGCTCATCGCCTCGGCGAAGGGATGCGTGGCGTCGACGAGCGCGTCCACCCGGTGCTCCCGCAGCCAGCGCGCCAGGCCCTCGGCCCCGCCGAAGCCGCCGATCCGCACCTCGCCGGGCGGCAGCACGGGCCGCGCGACCCGGCCCGCCAGCGAGGTCGTCACGCGCAGCTCGCTGTGCGGTTCGCTGTGCAGGGCCTCGGCGAGCCGACGTGCCTCCGCGGTGCCGCCGAGGATCAGTAGATGACGCGGTTCGGGCATCGGTTCTCTCCATGACGGTGCCGGAGACGGGGGTGCCGGAGACGGGTACGGGCGGACGCGGCGCTCAACTCAAGCACACGCGGACTTGCGGCCCCCCGGTCAGCAGCCGTGCCGCTCCCGCTCCGCCGAGTACAGATGGCTGTCGCCGAACTGCTCCGCTCCCAGCGTCCGGCCTACCATGATCACGGCGGTGCGGATGACGCCCGCCGTGTGCACCTGCTCCGCGATGTCGGTGAGGGTGCCGCGCAGGATCACCTCGTCGGGGCGGCTGGCCATGGCGACCACGGCCACCGGGCAGTCCGCGCCGTAGTGCGGCAGCAGCTCCGTCACCACCCGGTCGACGTACTGGGCGGCGAGGTGCAGGACGAGCAGCGCGCCACTGCGGCCGAGGGTCGCCAGGTCCTCGCCCTCGGGCATCGCGGTGGCGCGGTTGGCGACGCGGGTCAGGATGACGGTCTGGCCGACCGTGGGAACGGTGAGTTCGCGCTTGAGCGCCGCTGCCGCCGCCGCGAACGCGGGCACGCCCGGCACGACCTCGTACGGGATTCCGGCCGCGTCCAGCCGGCGCATCTGCTCGGCGACCGCGCTGAAGACCGACGGGTCGCCGGAGTGCAGCCGGGCCACGTCGTGGCCCTGCTCGTGGGCGGACGTCAGCTCGGCGGTGATCTGGTCGAGGTTGAGCTGCGCGGTGTCCACCAGCCGGGCGTCCGGCGGGCATTCGGCCAGCAGTTCGCGCGGCACCAGGCTGCCCGCGTAGAGACAGACCGGGCAGCCGGCGAGCCTGCGCGCGCCGCGCACCGTGATCAGGTCGGCGGCGCCGGGACCGGCTCCGATGAAGTACACCGTCATCGTGGTTCTCCTGAGGAAACGTGCGGGGGACATTTGCTGACGGTCCACTGCGTGACGGGCATCGCCTGCCGCCAGCCGGTGAAGCCGCCCACCGGGACGGCGTGCGCGACCGCGAGCCGTACCAGCTCGCCGCCGTGCCGGCGGTACCACTCGCCCAGCAGCGCCTCGGACTCCAGGGTCACCGTGTTGGCGACCAGCCGGCCGCCCGCGGGCAGCGCGTCCCAGCAGGCTTCCAGCAGCCCCGGCACGGTCAGCCCGCCGCCGACGAACACGGCGTCCGGTACGGGCAGCCCGGCCAGCGCTCCGGGCGCGCCGCCGGTGACGACGCGCAGCGCCGGGACGCCGAGCGCCAGCGCGTTGCGGGTGATGCGCTCGGCCCGTGCGGCGTCGCGTTCGACCGTGACCGCCCGGCAGGAGCGGTGCGCGCGCATCCACTCGATCGCGATGGAGCCGGAGCCGCCGCCGACGTCCCACAGCAGCTCGCCGGGGGCCGGTGCGAGCGCCGCCAGGGTGGCCGCGCGGACGTGCCGCTTGGTGAGCTGCCCGTCGTGTTCGTACGCCTCGTCCGGCAGCCCGGGAGTGCTCGCCAGCCGCAGCGCGCCCTGCGCGCGCCGGCAGTCGACCGCGATGACGTTCAGCGGGTCGCCCGGCGGCAGGTCCCAGTCCTCGGCGACGCCCTCACTCTGCCGCTCCCGCTCGGACCCGAGCTGTTCGAGCACCCGTAGCCGGCTCGGCCCGAAGCCGCGCTCTCGCAGCAGCGCCGCCACCTCGGCGGGCGTCGCGGCGCCGGCGCTGAGCACGAGGAGCCGGCGGCCGGGGTGCAGGGCGGCGGCCAGTGCGGCGGCGGGCCGGCCGACGAGCGTGAGCACCTCGGTGTCCTCCACGGGCCAGCCCAGGCGGGCGCAGGCGTACGAGACGGACGAGGGGTGCGGCAGAACGTGCGGCACACCGGCGCCCAGCACCTCGGACAGGGCCCGCCCGATGCCGTAGAACATCGGGTCGCCGCTGGCCAGCACGCAGATACGGCGGCCCGCGTGGGCCGCCAGGAGTTTCGGTACGGCGGGCCGCAGCGGCGTCGGCCAGGGCACCCGCTCGCCCGCGCACGCGGCGGGGAGCAGATCGAGCTGCCGGGGCCCACCGATCAGCACCTCGGCCTCGCGCAGCGCCCGCTGGGAGAGCGCGGAGATGCCGCCCCACCCGTCGGCGCCGATCCCGACGACCGTCACTGCTGGTGCGGGGGGTGCGGAGCTCACGACCGGTACCTCGAAGATCAGGAGGGGATGGAGCCGAACTCTACTGGCCCCCCTTCCGGACGCCGCCCGCAGGGGACGCGGCCGCCCGTCCCCGCCTGCCCCGCCCGCAACGGAGCCGCGCCGCCCACCGGCTCCGCGCCCCGGTCAGGTCGGGGCGCGGGCGGTGGGCGGCGCGGGCGGGCGGGCGCGAGGGGCGGCTCAGCCGGTGGCGGTGAGCGGCGCGTACGCGTCGGGGCGGCGGGTGGTGAGGAAGGGGAACAGCTCCAGCCAGTCGCGGCGGGCGTCCAGGTCGAGATCGGCGACGAGCACGGCGGCCTCGTCGCGCGGGGCCTGGGCCAGCACGCGGCCGTACGGGTCGACGATGAACGAGCTGCCGTAGAAGGTGAGCGTGCCCTCGGTACCGGTCCGGTTGGGCACGATCATGAAGGTCGCGTTGGCGATCGCGTTGCCGGTGATCACCTTCTGCCACAGCGGCTGCGTGTCGAAGTCGGGGTAGCCGGGCTCGGAGCCGATCGCGGTCGGGTAGACCAGCACGTCGGCGCCGGCCAGCGAGTAGGCGCGGGCGACCTCGGGGAACCACTGGTCCCAGCAGGTGGGCAGGCCGAAGGCGGCTTCATCCACCTGGACGAGCGGGAAGGCGTCGTCGCCGGCCGGGCCGGGGCGGAACCAGTGGTCCTCGTAGTAGCCCTCGGAGACGGGGATGTGGGTCTTGCGGGTGCGCTGGGCGAGGGCGCCGTCGGGGGCGACGAGGATCGCGGTGTTGTAGCCGAGGCCGTCGGGACCGGCGGGGCCGTCGGCCTTCTCGTACAGCGAGGCGTGGACGTAGAGACCGAACTCGCGGGCGGCGTCCGCGGCGAACGCGAAGGTCGGCCCGGTCAGCAGCTCCTCCGGGTCGGCCGGCTCGGGGTGGTCGGCCTTGCGGACCACCGCGAAGTACGGGGAGAGCGTCAGCTCCTGCAGGCAGACGACGCGGGCACCCTCGGCGGCGGCGAGCCGGATGCCCTCCAGCAGGGCCGCGCGGTGCTCGGCGGGGTCGCTGTGCCAGCTCGTCTGCACGGCGGCGACGCGCAGCGGGGTCCGCTCGGCGGGGCGGTTGCGGGCCGAGGAGACGGGCGGGTCGTACGCGGTGATCACTCGCATGAACAGTTCCCTGGGGACGAAGGGACGGCGGCGGCGGACAGCCGCACCCGAATGCCGGAACGTTCCGGCACAACCAGAATGTAAACCTTGCCGGAACGTTCCGGCAAGCCCTGGCCCGAACGTCTAGACTCCACAACCGTGATCAGTCGCCCCGTGACCCTGCTCGATGTCGCCCGCACCGCCGGTGTCTCCAAGAGCACCGTCTCCGACGCGCTCCAGGGCTCGGGACGGGTCGCGGAAGCCACCCGCGAGCGGGTCCGCGCGATCGCGCGGGAGCTGGGCTACCGGCCGAACAGCGCCGCGCGCCGGCTGCGGCACTCCAGCACCGGGGCCGTCGGCCTCCACCTGCCGCAGACCGCGACCCGGCTGGACTACTACATGAACCTCGCCTTCGGGGCCGTCGCCCGCGCCCAGGAGGAGGGGCTGGACGTGGTCCTGCTGGCCCCGGCCGGCGGCGCGGCCGGACCGCTCGCCTCCCGGGTGGACGGCCTGCTGGTGATCGACCCGGAGGTCACGGACGCCGCCGTACCCGGCCTGCTCGACGCGGGAGTCCCCGTCGTCACCGGCGAGCGCTACCTCGGCCCCGCGCCGGACCCCAGCGGCGCGGTGGTCTGCGACAACTCCGCCTCACTGACCGCCCTGCTGGACCACGTACGCGCACGGGGCGGCCGGCGCCCGGCCCTGCTCGCGCCGGAGGGGGCCTCCGCGTGGGCCGCCGCGCTGCGCGTCACGGCCGGCGACTGGGGGCGGGCGCACGGCGGCGAGGTGGCCCTGCGCACCGTGCCGTTCGCCGCCACCGCGGGAGAGGCGGAAGCCGCCACCCGGGCCCTGTTCGACGCGGACCCGGCGATCGACGCGGTGATCTGCGCCCCCGACGGCGCGGCCCCCGGAGTCCTGCGGGCGGCGGCGGCCCTCGGCCGCACCGTCGGCGGCGACCTGCTGGTCGCCTCCTGCGTCGCCGGCGTCACGACCCGGGGCTGCGACCCGCCGGTGACCGCGGTGGACCTGCGCCCCGCGGACTACGGCCGCGCGTGCGCCGCGCTGCTCTGCGACATCCTGGCCGGCCGGACGGCGGCCGACACCGTCCGGCACCACGACTGGGTGCTGGAGACCCACCCCTCCACCGCCGGAAGACGCTGAACCCGCCGTGCGCGCCCCCGGGTTGACGCCCGCGCCCTGCGCCCGCCCCCGCGCGCCGCCGTCCGGCGGCTGAGCGGAATCATTGAATCCGCGCCGACATGGGCATGCTCCCCGTGCTGTCCGCGACGCGAGCGACGGAAAGGCGGCGGCGCATGCTGCACGGTGTCGATGTCAGTTCCCATCAAGCGAACTACTCTGCCGACGGGCTGGACTTCGTCCTCATCAAGGCCACCGAAGGCCGCTCGTACATCAATCCCAGACGCTCCTCGCAGGAGGCCCGCGCCCGTGAGGCCGAGTGCGTCGTGGGGTTCTACCACTTCCTGTGGCCCGGCAACATCGCCGCTCAGGCCGCGTATTTCGTCGAGCACAGCGAGGCCGCGGACGGAGACCTGCTCGCCGTCGACTGGGAGACGAACAGCTCCGGAACCTGGGCCTCCAACGCGCAGAAGGACCAGTTCATCCGCGAGGTCAAGCGGCTGTGCCCGGGGCACCGGGTGCTCCTCTACTGCAACCGCGACTTCTGGCTGAACCACGACACGACCTCGTACGCCGGGGACGGACTGTGGATCGCCGACTACGTGACGGCGGGCAAACCGCGCATCCAGGCCGACTGGCTGTTCCACCAGCACACCGACCGTCCGCTGGACAAGAACGTGGCGGACTTCCCGGACAGGGACGCGCTGCGCACCTGGGCCGGGGCGTAGCGCACTCGGGCCCCGGAGCGCTTCCGGGCCCCGGGAGCGGCGGATGTCAGTGCCGGCACCTACGCTCGGCAGCATGAGTTACGCAGACCTGCGCGAACTCCAGAACGCGCTGAACACCGCCACCGACATCGCCTTCGCGCTGGAGAAGGCACCGTCCAACTACGAGGCCGACCAGCTGGTCGACGCCCTGCGCCGGGCGCTGTCCGCCGCGGGCGCGCTCGGCGCGGCCTTCGGCGCGACCGGGTGCACCGAGCATCCGCGCGGCGCCGCCGACCCGCTGTACGGGGACAAGGAGGACCCGCTCCCGCCCGGATACGGGCGCTGCCTGCTCTGCAACGACCGCCGCCGCCGGTCCAGCGCCCAGCGGCGCGGCTCCCGGTGACCGGCGCGAGCGCCCAGCGGCGCGGCCCGGCAGTCGGCGCGGACATGCCGCGGGCCCGGCACTCGCGTGCCGGGCCCGCGGGCGTACCGCCGGAACGTGGGGTCAGCGCTGCTGGCTCGCCCAGAACTCCTCGAACGACATCTGACCGTCGCCGTCGCTGTCCACGGAGTTGATCAGCGCCTGCGCGACAGTCTCGGTGACGTAGGGGTCACCCAGCTGCGCCATGACGCTCTTGTACTCGGCCGCGGTGATCCGCCCGTCGTGATTGACGTCGAACCGCTCGAATGCCGTCCTGGCCGCTTGGATGTCCGCCACGGAACCCGCCCCCTTCTGTATGCCTGCTGGAACGTGGACAGATTATCGGCACGGCGGGGGCCCGCGGGCACCGGCGCTGCCTCAGCCGCCGTTGACCAGCCCGATATAGCGCGGCCAGTCCCAATGCGGCCCGGGGTCGGTGTGGGTGGCCTTCGGCACCTCGGCGTGGCCGATGATGTGCTCGCGGTTCTTGGGGATGCCGTAACGGTCGCAGACGGCGGCGGTCAGCGCGGCGGACTGGCGGTACAGCGCGTCGGTGAAGTACTCCGGTTTGTCGACCCAGCCCTCGTGCTCGATGCCGATGGAGCGGGTGTTGTAGTCCCAGTTCCCGGCGTGCCAGGCGACGTCCGCCTCGCGTACGAACTGCCCGACGCAGCCGTCGGCGGAGGCGACCACGTAGTGCGCCGAGACCTTCTTGTCCGGGTTCTGGAAGATCGCCTGGGTGTCCCGGAACGTCTCCTGGGTGACATGGATGACGACGAAGTCCACCGGATAGGCGCTCGGGCGGCTGGACTTCGTGTAGTTGGACGGGCTGGCCGGGATCCAGTGCGTGGGCGGGTCGGCCGCGGCGCCGGCTCGCCGCCGGTCCGCCGCGCGGGCCGCGACGGGGGCCGCGAGCCCGAGGGCCGTGGCGCCGAGCAGGGCTCCGCCGCGCAGCAGGCCGCGGCGGGTGGGGGGTCGCGGGGCGTCGTTGTGGGCTTCCATGGGGGGCTCCCGGGTCCGTTGATTGGGCGGGGACATGACACCTCGTACGCGGATCCATGCCGGACGTGCGCCATGGCGCCGCCAAGGCGCACGGCACCGCACCCGACCAACAGTCGGCAAAGAAAGAAACGCCGGCGCGGCCTGGACCTCTGACGGAAACCGCCGCCACGGGCCCGCAGACCGCCGCCACGGCCCCGCAGACAGCCACTCCGGGCCCCGCCGGCACCCGCCCCCGGCGACTCCCCCTGCATATACATCAGGTCGAACACGTATTTAGCCAGCGTTTACAAGGCTGGTGGCACA
This sequence comes from Streptomyces sp. H27-D2, assembly GCF_035828615.1. Taxonomy (NCBI): domain Bacteria; kingdom Bacillati; phylum Actinomycetota; class Actinomycetes; order Kitasatosporales; family Streptomycetaceae; genus Streptomyces; species Streptomyces sp. H27-D2. The sequence goes on from NZ_JAYMZR010000013.1 coordinate 92,079, forward strand.
GCTCACCTTTGATCCGCGAGATGGATGACCAGATATGCACCACTTTAAAGCTTTCCATGCCATTGGCGGGATACCGCTCCGCCTGCCATAGTCGAAAGAGCGACCCCCACTTGACCCGGGCCAGGTCGATGAACGAAACCGCGGACCACACCCCACTCGTCCGCGGTGGTCACTTCGGGGCCCGCGCGCGGACGCGGGCCCCGAAGTCGTTCAGCGGTCCATGACCCGCATCTCGAACCAGGTGGTCTTGCCGCGCGGCAGCAGATCGACGCCCCAGCGGTCGGACAGCAGATTCACCAGGAACAGGCCCCGGCCGCTGACGTCCATCTCCTGCACCGGCATCAGACAGGGCAGGCCGCGCGAGGGATCGCGGACCTCTATCCGGATCCATCCCCTGCGCCGCATCATCCGCAGCCCGAAGGTCCGCGCGCCCGTGTGCCGTACCGCGTTGCCGACCAGCTCGGAGACGAGCAGCACGGCGTTCTCCGTCAGCTGGGGCGACAGCGCCCAGTGCTTGAGGAGTACGGACTCGGTGAGGCGGCGGGCGGCGCCGGCCGATTCGGGGCGCGAGGGCAGCCGTACTTCGTCGTGTGTCGGATTACCGATCGAGTCGAGCGCCTCGGACGCGAAATCGTCCTCGGCGGTCGTCGCCAGTCGCGCAGCGGATGCATGACCTCGCTGCGGCGGCTCCATGCCCTCCAAGCCCGCCATGCCCACCATCATGGCCGCCGTGATGGCGCTCCGGGGTGGAACCGGTGGATTTCATCAGTCCCGGCCACCGGCCCCACCCGCCTCTCTCTGCATATGCCAAGGGCAGGACGTCCGCCGGAAAAGCCCTCGTGACCTGCATCGATGATGCCCAGTCAGCTATCCGGACGAGGTCGGGAACCGCCCGTCCCGCCAGCGGCTCCGGACGCCGCGCCACCTCGCGGGATTCGCCCGCACGAGGTGTCACAGCGGACCCGCCGGCGCCCGTACGGGCGCTCGCCGGAGCGGATCGGCTCGGGCCGGCGCCCGCGACGGCGGCTCGCTCAGCGGAACTTGGCCTTGCCGGGGCCCTCCTCGACGAAGCTGCGCATGCCCGTCTCCCGGTCCTCGGTCGCGAACAGCCCGGCGAACCAAGTCCGTTCGATCGTCAACCCGGTGTCGAGGTCGGTCTCCAGACCCGCGTCGATGGACTCCTTGGCCGCGCGCAGCGCGAGGGCCGGGCCCTGCGCGAGCTTGGCCGCCCAGGCGTGCGCCTGGCTGTGCACCTCCTCGGCGGGGACGACCCGGTCCACCAGGCCGATGCTGAGCGCTTCGGCGGCCCGCACCTGACGGCCGGTGAAGATCAGGTCCTTGGCCTTGGACGGGCCGACGAGCCGGGCCAGCCGCTGGGTGCCGCCCGCGCCGGGGATCAGCCCGAGCAGGATCTCGGGCTGGCCGAGCTTGGCGTTCTCTGCGGCGATCCGGAAGTCGGCGCAGAGCGCCAACTCGCAGCCGCCGCCCAGGGCGTAGCCGGTGACGGCGGCGACGACGGGCTTGGGGATGCGGGCGACGGCGGTGAAGGCCTCCTGGAGCGCCTTGGACCGTACGACCATGGCCGCGTGGTCCATGGTCTGCATCTCCTTGATGTCCGCGCCGGCCGCGAACACCTTCTCGCCGCCCCAGATCAGCACGGCCCGTACGTCGTCGCGGCGGGTCGCCTCTTCGGCGAGTTCGCGCAGCCGGTCCTGGGTGGCGATGTCCAGCGCGTTCATCGGCGGGCGGTCCAGGCGGATGGTGCCGACGCCTTCGGAGACCTCGAAATTCACAGTCATGGGGGCAGGTTAGCCCGCGTTAGGGCCTGTTCCGGCAGACGGCGGACGCGAGCGGGCCCGGTGCGCTTGGTCACAGCGCACCGGGCCCGTACCGCCGCCCGCTCCGAGCGGCTCGCCGCCCGGTCCCGCGGGGTTCGTTACTTCGCGGTCCAGTCCGCCCAGGACATGTTCCAGCCGTTGAAGCCGTTCTCCGGCGCGATGGTCTCGTCGTCGGAGTTCCTCACCTCGACGACGTCACCGACCAGCGAGTTGTTGAAGAACCAGGCCCCGGGGGTCGATGTGTCGCCGCCACCGCGGGCGTCGAACAGGCCGATGCAGCCGTGGCTGGCGTTGCGCGACCCGAAGGTGGCCTTGCCGGACCAGTAGTTGCCGTGGATGAAGGTGCCGGACTGCGAGAGGCGCATCGCGTGCGGGACGTCCTTGATGTCGTACTCGCCGCCGAAGCCGACGGTGGCCCCGTCCATCCGGGTCACCTCGTGCTTCTCGCTGACCACCATCTTGCCGTTGTACGTGGTGGTGCCCGGCGCGCCCGCGGTGACCGGGATCGTCTTGACGGTCTTGCCGTCGCGCTTGACGGTCATCTTCTTGCTCTTGGCGTCGACCACGCTCACCTGGCCGCGGCCGACGGTGAACTTCACTTCCTTGACCTGCTCGCCGTAGACGCCGGTGCGGCCCTCGACGCCGTCGAGGTTCATCCGCAGCGTCACCTTGGTGCCCGCGGCCCAGTACTTCTCCGGGCGGAAGTCCAGCCGGTCGTTGCCGAACCAGTGGCCCTCGATCGGCACCGACGGCGAGGCGGTGACCTTGAGCGCCTTCCGCACGTCCTCGGGGTTGGTGATCCCGCGGCTGAACTTGACCGACACCGGCATTCCGACGCCGACCTTCGCGCCGTTCTCCGGTGTGAAGGTGCCGATGAAGGTGTTCTTCGGCACCAGGGTGTCGAAGGTGGAGTGCTTGGCCGACGCGCGGCCCCGCGAGTCCTTCGCGACGGCGTTCACGGTGTACTTGTTGGCCGCGCCGAGGTGTCCGGTCGGCTTCCAGCTCGCGCCGTCGGCGGATATGTTCCCGTCCACCTTGTTGCCGTTGGAGTCGGCGACCTTGACGGAGGTGAGCTTGCCCTTCTCCGCCATGACCTTGAGCTCGCCGGTGGTCGCGACGTCGTCGGCGCCGTTCTCGGGCGCTATCGTCACAGCCGCCTGCGACGCCTTCTTGTCGCCGGCGCCGTCGCCCTCGCCCCCGGACTTCGCGTCGCCGCCGGAGTCCCCTCCGCCGCCGCACGCGCTGACCAGCAGCGCGGTGCCGAGCGCCAGCGCGAGCAACCCCTTACCGCCCCGTGTGCCCCTGCGCGTACGCCCTGATCGCGTACCTTCCCGCGTACGGCCCGCCCCCGATATCGGCTGCACGTTCAAGATCGTTTCCTCTTCCCTCACCCGGCCCGCCCCCGTGCGGCGCCCCCGCGCGCGACACACGCGCACGGCGTTAGACAACCACACCGCGGTGACGGACGGCTCCCCCCGAATGTCACCATTCGGTCCCAACGGGACGGTCGGGGCGGGCCGGGTGGAACGGGAGTCCCGTCAGCGTGCCTTACCGGCTCCCGCCTGCGTCTCCCGCCACTCCCGCCACGGCATGTTCCAGCCGCCGAGGCCGTTGTCCGGGGCCACTGTCCGGTCGTGGGAACCCACCACCTCGACGACGTCGCCGATCATCGAACTGCGGTAGAACCAGCCCGCCGGGGTCGAGCGGCCGCCGCCCTTCACATCGCGCAGCCCCACGCAGCCGTGGCTCGCGTTGCCGGCGCCGAAGACGCCGGGAGCCGACCAGTAGTTCCCGTGCAGGAAGGTGCCGGAGGTCGTCAGCCGCATCGCGTGCGGGACGTCCTCGATGTCGTACTCGCCGCCGAATCCGACCGTGGAGCCGTCCATCCGCGTCACCTCGTGCCGCTCCATCACCACCATCTTGCCGTTGTAGGTGGTGTTGCCCGGCGCCCCCGCGCTGATCGGCACGATCCTGACCACCTTGCCGCCGCGGCGCACCGTCATGGTGTGCTCCTCCGCGTCCACCAGGCTGGTCTGGTCGCGGCCGACGGTGAAGCTCACCTTCTTGTGCTGGGTGCCGTACGCGCCGGGCGCGCCCTTCACATCGCGCAGCCGCAGGTCGAGGGTGACCCGGGTGCCGGGCCGCCAGTAGGCACGGGGGCGGAAGTCCAGCCGGTCGTCGCCGAACCAGTGCGGCTCGATCTCGACCGGCGGCTGCGCGCTGACCTTGATCGCACGCTGTACGGCGGTCCGTTCGGTGATCGGCCGGTTGAAGTCGAAGGAGACGATCATGCCGGTGCCGACCGTGGAGCCGTCGTCAGGGGTGAAGAAGCCGATGAAGCGGTGCCGGGGCACATAGGTGGTGAACGAGCTGTGCCGGGCGGAACGGTGGCCCCCGGCGTCCACCGCGACCGCGTCCACGCTGTACTTGCCGGCCAGCGCGAGCCGGTCCTCGGTCGGCTGCCAGCTCAGGCCGTCCGACGCGATCCGTCCCGGCACCGGAGAGGTCAGCGCGTCCTCGGTGCGGGTCGCCTGGACCCGCTGCAACCGCCCGTCGGGGACCCGCACCTCGATGCGGCCGCCGGACCGTACGTTCTCGGTGCCGTCCCTCGGGGTGATCGTGATCGCCTGCCGCGGCCGGCCCTGCCCGTCTTCGGAGCCGCCGTCCGCCGCACCGCAGCCCGCCAGACCCGCCAGCGCGCCCGCCGTCGCCATCATCGCCAGCACCGCCGTCAGCACGGCCCGGCGCGCCCCGATGCGCTCGGTGTGCGCCGCGTGCCCTCTACATCCCATTGCGTGTCTCACACAAGCCCCAACGACCACCCCCCTCCAGGGGAAACGTCGTACTCCCCCGGCGCTCCCCCGTGTCCCGCCGTACGCCCGTCGTCCGTCCGCCCCCGCGCGCGGCCAGGTCCGCCTGATCAAGCGGGTGCGGAGGTCGTCCGTTGTGGGAAGAACAGGTGAGAGGACGGAAACCGGATGCCGTACGGCAGACCGCGCGGAGGGGAGACCGGCACCGGGCCGCGGCGCACGGTGCGACGAGCGCGCGGTCCCGCGCGCCGGCCCGCTGCCCGTCCTCATTGCCCTCCTTCGGGCAGGAGGGGCCCAACCGCGAGCCGCCGGAGGCGAACACGTGTCGAGCGCACCTGAGCAGCAACCAGTTCAGGCCGAAGGGGCCACGCGGAACGGTCCGTACGAGAACCGGAGCAGGCACTCCGACGAGGAACCCGGCCGGACGGCGGCGGGCGCCGTGGTCAACGGCAACCGGCTCGCGGGGGCGACGAAGCCGTCCCCCGCGGTCCGTCCCGCCGGGCCCCGGCAGCCCGGGGGCAACGGGCATCCGCCGGCCGCGCTGTCCCCGCGGCTGCCGCCGTCGGGGGGGG